>CAYSTQ010000006.1:0-10875 GCA_964433855.1 uncultured Thermoproteales archaeon | reverse complement strand
AGTTTCTTGATACAGTTTTCAAGATGTTGTTAGCGTACCTGGACAAACACGGCTTCACGATGGGGTTGGATAGTTTAGATATGCCGGAAGAAGCGATAGAGAGGATAAATGAAGTTTTTCGCGAAGCCGAAAAAAGAGTTGAGGAAGTCATAGAACAGGCCCGTAAAAGGGAATTAGAGCCTTTACCGGGCATGACTCTGCGGGAGACTCTTGAATCTAAAATCATGGAGATACTGTCAGAGACGAGAGATCAGGCTGGCAGTATAGCTAGTGAGCATTTAGGGCTTAACAATGAAGCTGTGATAATGGCTCAGACAGGCGCAAGAGCCAACATAATAAATATAACGCAGATGGCTGCCTGTCTTGGCCAGCAATCAGTAAGAGGTAAACGTATAGAGCGTGGATATAAGGGTAGGCCACTCCCCCACTTTAAGCCTGGAGATCTAGGTGCTAGAGCAAAGGGCTTCGTTTACAGCAATTTCAAAAAGGGACTCACACCCACAGAATTCTTCTATCATGCAATGGGTGGGCGTGAAGGGTTAGTAGATACGGCTGTGAGGACAGCGCAGAGCGGATACATGTATAGAAGACTAGCAAACGCTTTACAGGACTTAAAGGTCGGTTATGACGGTACAGTAAGAACGGCGGCTAATGGCGTAGTACAGTTTAGATACGGTGAAGACGGAGTGGATCCAGCTAAGAGCTACCATGGAAAACCTGTCGACGTAGATAAATTAATTGAGAAGGTTCTGGGGGTGACGACTCAATGAGTCAATTTTTAACTGAAAACGAAATAAGAAATCTAGCTTATACGCTCAGAGGTGAATTACCTGGAGCCTTGCTTGAGGAGTTCATTGAAAAAGTACTTAAAGTTTCTGAGAAACGGCCGATAACTAGAGAAGAGTTCGAAAAGCTTCTGAACGGGCTTCGCGAAGAATATTATAATTCAATGGTTGAACCCGGCGAAGCCGTAGGGATAGTGGCGGCTCAATCAATAGGTGAACCGAGTACACAAATGACGCTTAGGACGTTCCATTTCGCCGGGGTTCGAGAGTTCAACGTAACATTAGGTCTGCCCAGGCTAATCGAGATAGTAGACGTTAGAAGGACACCGTCAACCCCTATAATGAAAATTTATCTGGATGAAAGGTGCCGATATGACCGTGAGAGGGCATTGGAGGTTGCAAGAAATATAGAGTTAACGACTGTAGAGACCGTAGCTAAAAGCATAGAGCTTGACTATGCTACCTTCTCCATAATCATCGATTTAGACCCAGACATGTTAGCTGATAGGGAGGTAGCGGTTGAAGACGTTGTTAAGGCCTTGAAGAAGATAAAGGGTAAAGAAGGCCTTGTCGAAGCCGAGGGGTATCGTGTTATATTTCAGACACCGGCTAAAGACTTCATAAAGTTTAAGAGGATCTATGACAGAGTAGTCACGCTAAGACTGAAGGGCATCAAGGGGATAAAGCGCGTAATCGTGAAGCGGGAAGGCGATGAATATATGCTGGTGGCAGAGGGCTCAAATCTAGCAGCGGTACTAGCTACTAAAGGGGTTGATCCGACACGTACAACAACTAATGACATAAACGAGATAGCGGAGGTTTTAGGTATAGAGGCTGCAAGGACAGCTATAATACATGAAATGTGTGACGTGCTGGAGAACCAAGCTTTAGACGTGGATATTAGGCATGTGATGCTAGTGGCGGACATGATGACGCTAACAGGTAGAGTTAGACAAGTAGGTAGGCATGGTGTTGTCGGTGAAAAAGAAAGTGCTTTAGCTAAAGCAGCTTTCGAAGTTACTGTTAGACACCTCGTCGAGGCAGCAGCGAAAGGAGAGGTAGACGAATTAAAAGGTATAGCTGAAAACGTAGTTATAGGATCTACTCCCGTGCCTGTAGGTACGGGTATGACTGAAATTCTTATGAGGATTGGGAGGTAGATAATTTATGGTTGATTTGGTTAGGGAGCTCCAGACAGCTATACGCACCGGTAAGGTAATCCTAGGCTCTAAGAATACTTTAAAAAAATGTATATCCGGCAAAGCTAAGTTAGTTATAATTGCGGCTAACTGCCCGACTGAAATAAGAAATAAAATAGAATACATGTGTAAAATAGCTGGTACGCCTATCTATATATATCCAGGGACAAGCTGGGATCTTGGAGCCATATGCCGTAAACCATTCATGGTAGCGGTATTGGCTGTACTAGACCCGGGTGATAGTGATATAATGGCTCTTGTGGAAACGCCTGAAGAGGAGGTGAGTTAGGAAGAATGCCTAGTATAATCCTAACAGACGAGGAGATGAGGCATATAGCGCTTTTTGAAAGCCTTACCGGCGTTGTTGTAAAGGACTGTATAATAGATAAAGAACGTGGAAGAATAATCTTCGTTGTAAAAGAGGGACAGGTTGGTAAAGCTGTTGGTAGAAACGGATCCAATATTAAACGGCTAAGCCGAATATTTGGAAAACCAATAGAAGTCGTAGAGTACGCCGAGACCGTTGAGGACCTAATACGTAAAAGTCTATTTCCAGCAAAGGTTAATGCTGTCAAGGTTATTAAAAGGGCGGATGGAAGCAAGATCGTTGCCGTTAGTGTCCCTCCGGCGGAAAAAGGTTTAGCTATAGGTAAGGAGGGTAAGAACATCGCTCGAGCTAGGTTGTTGGCTAAACGGTACTTCGACATAGACTGGGTCTCCATAGCGTAATATTTATCACTGAGGGACTAACGATAAATCCGAGAGGTCTCAGGTGGTGTAATTGCCAGGCTCAAAATCTCCTAAAGGTCTCTTCGCAGCTAGAAAACTAGTCAGGAAAAGGAAGAGGTTCAGGTGGAGTGATATAAACTACAAGCGTAAAATGCTTGGTATCGATAAAAAAGCCGATCCATTAGAAGGCGCACCAATGGCACGAGGAATAGTGATAGAAAAGGTAGGTATAGAAAGCCGTCAACCCAACAGCGCCGTTCGAAAATGTGTGCGGGTCCAGCTGATAAAGAATGGAAAACAGGTCACAGCCTTCCTTCCCGGCGACGGCGCGCTCAACTTCGTTGACGAGCATGATGAGGTTATAATAGAAAGAATAGGTGGTCCTGAAGGTAGAGCATATGGAGACCTTCCAGGGGTGCGTTTCAAAGTAATAAAAGTAAATGGAGTTTCGCTGAAAGAGTTGCTTAGGGGCCGTAAACAAAAACCGATAAGATAAATAGGTGTAAATAGCCTTGCATAGCAGTGTAACGATGCAAATTCTGGAGGAGGATGATAGGAAGTTACGCTTTATACTGAGTGGCATAACGCCCGCTGTGGCTAACGCTATACGGAGGGCAATGATATCAGAGGTTCCGATAATGGCCATAGATGAGGTAGTTATTCTGGAGAACACGTCTGTTCTACATGATGAGGTATTAGCCCATAGAATAGGGCTAATACCATTAAAGACTGATTTAGAAGGTTATGACCTGCTTGTGGAGGATCTTGCTAGCCTTGGACAGGTACGGCTAACTCTTGAGGCCGAGGCAGAGAACAGTGAAGAAACCATATATTCTGGCCATATGGTTTCAGAGGATCCTGTAGTTAAACCGGTTTACGACAATATACCTATAGTAAAGTTAGCTAAGGGACAGAGAATAGTATTGGAAGCATATGCTAGATTTGGTAGAGGTAAGGAACATGCCAAATGGCAACCGACTGAAACATGCGCCTATAAGTATATGCCGATAATAAGAGTACTTGAAAATTGCAATGGTTGCGGCAAATGCGTTGAGGCTTGTCCTAAAGGTGTGTTAAAAATGGGGAAAAACAAGGTATTAGTGGAAAACCTGATAGCTTGTACAACTTGTAGAGTTTGTGAAAATGTCTGTCCGTCTAATGCTTTAAATATACTTTGGGATGATAGAACATTTATTTTTAACATTGAAACTACCGGAGCATTGTCTCCTCGAACACTATTTGAGAAAGCTATCGAAATATTGATGGGTAAATGCCGACTTTTCAGAGAGAACCTAGGTAAGTTAGCCCAAGAATCTTTATAAGTGGGCTTTTAAAGTGAGATAAAGGCTATACTTGGCGTACTGTAGGGGGTGGCAATGAAGCGTACTGGGCCAACAAATATATATTTGCGGCTTACAGCCGCCTATCTAAGGAAGCAGAGCCGTATTCATGGTGCTAAAATCTGGAGGTATATAGCTGACTTGCTTTTGAAACCGACAAGATCTAGAGTAGAGGTAAATGTAAGCAAGATAAACAGATTTACTGGTGAAGGAGATATAGTAGTAGTGCCTGGAAAGGTTCTTGGTACGGGAAATATAAGTCATAAAGTTATAGTAGCTGCTTGGAGTTTCTCGGAAAAAGCCAAAGAGAAAATAGAGTCAGCCGGGGGAAAATGTTTAGCTATTCCTGAACTTGTAGAAAAATATCCTAGTGGAAATAATATTAAAATAATAGTTTAATGTGGGAGGGAGTCCATGCCTAGGGATAAACCATTAGTAATAAATGCTGAGAATTTAGTTGCTGGAAGATTAGCTAGTATGGTTGCTAAAATGTTGCTGCGAGGAGAAGAAATAATTATTGTGAATGCTGAAAAAGCAGTAGTTGTTGGTCACAGGAAAGATGTAATAGACAGGTTTAAACGCAGACTTGAATGGAGAACCTATTACAATCCGGAGAAACGTGGGCCTAAAATACCGCGCAGCCCAGATAGAATACTAAGACGCATGGTCAGAGGCATGTTACCCTGGAAGTCTCCAAGAGGAAAAGCCGCCCTCAAGAAATTGAAGGTATATATTGGGGTTCCTGAGGAATACAAAAACGAACGGTTCATTGACCTATTGGAGGCCAGGAGAAAATCAGATAAAGTAGCTGCCTTAACTTTAGAGGAGATCTCGAAGGAACTGGGGTGGCATGTATATGGCTAAGGTAATATTAACCGCTGCAAGACGTAAAACTGCTAGAGCAAGAGCAGTCATCAGAAAAGGCGTTGGCAGGGTAAGGATAAATGGTATTCCCTTGGAAATATATCAGCCTGAATTAGCTAGATGGAAGATCATGGAGCCTCTTCTTTTAGCTGGAAAAGATATAGTAAGCAAGATAGACATAGACATAAACGTTAAAGGCGGCGGTATAATGGGGCAGGCATCGGCGGCTAGAACAGCGATAGCTAGAGCATTAATTGAATGGACAGGGTCTGAGAAACTGAAAGCTCTATTTATGGAGTATGACAGGCATTTGCTGGTTGAAGATCCTCGTCAAGCTGAACCTAAAAAGCCTAGAGGGCGGTCAGCTAGAGCAAAGAGACAGAAAAGCTATCGATGACTTTATTTTTAAATGTTCCATTAGTGAATTTATTTCTGCGCAATTTTAAAATTAAAGAGTTCAGTAAAGACCAATCCAGTCATCTGTCCTCCTGACGTGCATTCATCATCAAGACAATCAATGTTATATTATTGATAATATTTTTGATTTTTCAATTTAAAGCTTGTACTTATATATGAAAAATATATAAGTATTTATGAAGTACTACTCTCGTAGAGTAACAATTTATCTATTATATTAACATGAGATAACAGCATTCTTCTACAACAATATTTTCTCACATTGAGATCATCAAGGACTTTACCAGGATCCTCCCCAGCTTTAACCCTCTTTTCAAATTCCTCCCATAAATGTCCTATTACAGCCCCACAGGTGAAGCATCTAACAGGCACTATCATAGCCTAACTACACCTTAAAATGGTTGGTTAAACCCGAGATATTAAGTTTTCGTAAAAACCTAGAACCAAACAATTGCTGTCTAACTCGTTGGCTCTAAGATATAAACTGGAACTAGCCGAAAAATGCTTAAATAAGACGCTATTAAGATGGCTTATGGTGTCTCAATGAATGACAAGGAAGAAGCCGCAAAAAAGCCTCAAGATGAAGAGATAGAGGAAAAAGAGGAACTGCTAGTGCCTTTAGAAATGTACCTAGCTGCAGGGCTAAGGATAGGAACACATGTTAAAACAAGATTCATGGAGAACTTTATATATGGCGTTAGGCCCGATGGACTATACTTAATTGATGTAAGGAAGACAGATGAAAGAATAAGACTTGCAGCCAGGTTCATAGCACGGTATGAACCAACTAAGGTGATAGCGGTCTCTGCTAGGCAGTATGGACAGCGACCAGTAAGAAAATTCTGTGAGCTAACGGGGGCAAAACCATTAGTCGGCAGGTTTCTGCCTGGAACCTTCACTAATCCAAGCCTTAAACACTTCCTGGAACCTGACCTACTTATAGCCACGGATCCAAGAGCTGACGCTCAAGCACTGGAAGAGGCAGCCAGTATGGGGATACCTGTAGTAGCGCTGTGCGACACTGATAACGTTCCAAGCTATGTAGATCTAATAATACCTGCGAATAATAGAGGAAGAAAAGCACTCGCATTGATTTACTGGCTTTTAGCTAGGCAGGTACTGAGAGAGCGGGGAGAAATACCACCGGACGGTGAATTACCGGTCCCTCCTGAAGAGTTTGAAGCCCAAATAATAGCTTATAGGTAAGCCTTTTCATCTTACTTCCAAAGAAACCAAATAACTTTTTAGAGCTTTTGATGATTTTTAGTCAGGAGCGGAATCCTTAAATTAAACTTTAAAACTTTTAAGAGTCATGCCTAAGAAAAGAGGCCCTGCGGTCGCAGGTAGTTTTTACGAAAGCAATAAAGAGGCACTAATAAAAAGATTAAGGTGGTGTTTCTTACACTCACTTGGACCTGGCGTCCTTCCTTCTAAAACATTAAAGAAGACTGAGGAAGCCATAGGGCTTGTCAGTCCCCATGCAGGTTACATGTATTCCGGCCCTATAGCAGCGAACGGGTTCTACGAGATCTCGTTACGTTTCAAACCGGAGATCTTTATCATAGTAGGTCCTAATCATCATGGAATAGGATCACCAATAGCTCTTTCATCCTCTGAATATTGGGAAACGCCTCTTGGAGATGTAAAAGTCAGCTTGGAATTCGCCAAAGACTTAGCTAAAAAAGCCGGGATAATAGAATTTGATGATACTGCCCATTTATTCGAACACTCTATAGAGGTCCAGCTACCGTTTTTACAATATATTTACGGTGAAAACATAGAAATAGTGCCTATCGTTATGATGCTTCAAAGTTTTGAAGCTGGGAAAATACTAGGGGAAGCCATAGCTACGTTAAGCAGCGAACTAAACATAAAGACACTGGTTATCGCTAGTACAGACTTCACGCATTATGAACCCCATGAAACGGCGGTCAAGAAAGACAAAGCAGCAATAAATTGTATACTTTCATTAGATTCTAAAGGCCTATATAATACAATACTTGAAAAAGATATAAGCATGTGCGGGCCAGGCCCTGTTATGACGTTAATAGAATATGCTAGAAAAATAGGCGGTAAACCGGTGTTGATTAAATATGCGACGTCTGGCGACATCACGGGTGATAGGTCGGCTGTTGTCGGATACGCAAGTATTATATTTACGAGATAAACGCAGTAAGTTTAACGCATACTAGAGGGGGATTAAGATAGCTAATGTAAAAACTCAAAACAGGAAGGCAGAGCACATAGAACTATGTGTATTAGAAGAGGTGGAGTCAGGGGCGTCCACCTGGTTAGAGGATGTATATTTGATACATGAAGCCATACCTGAGATAGACTACGAGGACGTATCAGTGGAAACAATTTTCCTCGGGCATCGGTTTAACGCCCCGATAATAGTAGAGGCCATGACGGGAGGTCATAAGCTCGCCGAGAAAATAAATGCGACTATAGCTAAAGTTGTAGAGAAGCTTGGTTTAGGAATGGGGATTGGAAGCCAGAGAGCCGGTATAGAGGATAAGTCACTTGTATATACATATAGAGTTGCCAGAGAGAACGCCCCTACAGCCTTCTTAATCGGCAATTTAGGAGCTAGTCAGCTAAAGCTGGGTTACGGCATCAATGAGGCTAAAAAAGCGTTAGAAATGATCAATGCGGATGCGTTAGCTATACATCTCAACTTACTCCAGGAATGCATTCAGCCCGAAGGAGAGCCGCATTATAAAGGAATTATTGAGAAGATAAAGGAAGTGGCTCTCAGCATTGACGCTCCACTTATAGTTAAGGAAACCGGTTGTGGCATCTCATTTGAGACAGCCGTTAAGCTTAACTCCGTAGGCGTTGCTGCTATAGATGTTGCTGGAGTAGGTGGTACATCGTTTGCATTAATAGAAGGATTAAGAGCAGGTAAAGTGGGGGATTACATGCGGGCACATATAGGTAAAGCGTTTGCAGCCTGGGGCATGCCAACCGCTGTATCGATAATAGAGGTCAGAAATGCTACCGATTTACCGATAATAGCTTCGGGAGGGATAAGAACGGGGATAGATATAGCAAAGGCTCTTGCGCTAGGAGCTGACATGGCCGGAATAGCTTTACCGGTGTTAAAAGAGGCCTATAGTCACGGTGTAGAAGGCGTAGAGAATCTTCTTAAGAGATTGATAACAGAACTAAAAATAGCTATGTTGCTTACCGGTTCACAGAATTTAGATGAACTTAAGAAAAAACCAGTTGTTCTTTCGCCAAGAATAACTAACTGGCTGAGTCAAAGAAAGCTGACTTTTAAAAAATAAAGTATTACGCTTTACACCCGGCGGCCGCGACGGCCACCTGGCTTCCTAATAGTGTCGGTAGGTATCGGTGTTACATCTTCAATACTGGCTACCATGAGGCCGGCTCTAACTAATGCTTTTATAGCTGGACTTGCGCCTGGTCCGGGCGTTTTAGGTCCGTACCCTCCAGGGGCTCTTACCTTTACATGTACGATTTTTATACCTTTTTCTAAAGCTGTTTTTGCTGCAAGAGTGGCTGCGCGCATAGCAGCCCATGCACTAGGTTTATCCCTATCAGCCTTAACAACCATTCCGCCGCTAACTCTTGCTATTGTCTCAGCACCTGTAAGATCGGTTATTAAAATTATTGTATTATTATAGCTAGCATAAATATGGGCTATTCCGACCTTGGCTCTTTCTTCAGGTTTTCCCTCTTTACTCTCTACAGTTGAAGATATCGTATCTTTTTCGCTCATGCCTCCTCCTCTCCAGTGGTTTTTACAAGATAAGGAGATGAAAGATAGAAGCCTATACTCTCTTCTTCATCCCGTCTAACTAAGTGACCAGGGCTTGTCACTCTGACGCCAGCTATAGCTATATGGCCGTGTACGATTAATTGTCTGGCGTGGTAAATAGTCTGCGCAAGCCCTTTCCTGTAAACCACGGTTTGTAATCTTCTTTCAAGAATATTTTCAACGGTTAAATTGAGAACATCGTCAAGTGTAGCCTCCAGACTAGGTACTATGCCGAGATTATAAAGCCGTGTTATAAGCCGTTTTTCCTCTCGCTCTCTTATCTCGGTTGGTAGGGCAAGTAATCTTCGCGCGGTGGCTCTTATCCTTCTTAAAACGGTTTTAGCTATCCATAGCTCTCGTTTATTCCTGAGGCCGTAACGCCCCACTAGCTCTAGCTCCTGTTGCAAAATATCCTTCTTCCATGGATGTCTTGGGCCTTCCCATTTCTTTCTACTTTTCTTGGGATCTCCCATTCAGTACTCACCTTATCTCTTCCTTCTGCTGACTCCTACCGTTATGCCGGTTCTTCCAGTAGTGCGGGTTCTCTGACCGCGGACTTTAAGCCCGAACATGTGTCGAATTCCGCGCCAGCTTCTGATCTTCTTTTGGAGCTCTATATCCATTTTAACTTTTAGTAGTAGCTCAGAGGTTATCAGATGGAGATCTTTTCCTACTTCAGGGTCTCTAGGCCTATTTAAAAACCATCCAGGAAAACCTAGGCTAGCTAAATTTCTGACAACTTGATCTATTTTCCTAAGCTCGCTCTCACTTAGCTCTCCAAGCCGCCGATTAATATTTATGTCCAGTTTCCGACATAGTGCGAAGGCTGTGTTTACCCCTATGCCTTTTATGTCGGCTAACGCGTAAGGTACGGTTTTCTCTCCGCTTAGGTCCACGTCTCCAACCCTAACTATCGGCTTAAACTCATTTTCACTCATACTGGCCCCGCTCTACATTTGTAACCTCGCGAACTCGATTATGAACCTGTCAGGAGACTAATATCTTTTTCTAAAGAGTATTCATAAGCCAAAATCGTTTTGGCGCCGGGGGTGGGATTCGAACCCACGCGCCCCCGAAGGGGCACAGGCTTTCTATTCAAGTACTCCAGGCCTGCCCCATGGTCCACTCGGGCACCCCGGCCTCTAATTTCTTAACGATTAGAGAGGTTTTATAAAATTACCGTCTTGATGAAGCATAATAAATTCCCGGAGAACTATGGTATCATGGTGAAAGGCACTATAACGAATCTAAGCACTTCTTCCTTTCCACATTCTCGGATACGTGCCGGGTTTCATAATGACTTTCATATGGGCTACCGCTAATCCCTGTCTAGAACTGACCATTTCCTCGCTTCTCATTAAAGCCTTACCCATTGCTACAAGCTCACCCTTCTGCGTCATTATGGCAACGGTATCGCCTTTCTTAATTCCTGTTTCTACCCTGAGAATTCCTTTCACACTCAACATGGCGCCATGGCATATAGCGTCCACTGCGCCGTCCTTAATAATTATTTTAGGCAAGTGAGCAACACCGGTTTCAACTGGTAAGAGTATCTCTCTAATGTATTTCTCATCTCCCTTCTCACGCCAAATAGTAAAGGCGTCAAGAAGCCTATACATATCTGTTAAACTTTCATCTTCTTTAAACGGGCCAGCACGAGTTCTTCTTAACTCAGCCATGTGCGCGCCGCAGCCCATGACTTCTCCTATGTCATGACAAAGTTTTCTTATGTATGTTCCTGCTTCTACGCCAATTCT
>CAYSTQ010000005.1:0-22112 GCA_964433855.1 uncultured Thermoproteales archaeon | reverse complement strand
ATTTGCTACTTTCCCCGATGTTATAGTTTCTAGAACGTCTTCACGCGACATATTCATGAACTCTTTGAAAGCTGGAGTTCCAGCACCTAGTCTTGACTCTGTAAAGAGTATCAATGTGCCGCCGGGCTTAACAGCATTAAAAGCATGCTGAAGTGCCTTAGTTGCTTGATAAAAGTTAACATCCTGAGGGGCCGCATTAGCTATAACTAGATCATAGAGTTTGCGTATAGACCGTAGATATATTTTACTGCTGATTTTAACTCCGTTTCGAAAGGCTTTATCCATGGGACCGCCAGCACTGTATACTATGTTGTAGTTCTCGTCGAGGACTATTTCTAGGCTACACGTGACCTCCGCCATTTTGCCTGCCTCTTCCAAATCTTCTCTGAATGGATTATCCTCCAGATTTCCGGGTTTAACCCCTGGTTTACCGACCCATTTAACGTGATGTGTAGATACTGTTCTAGTACTGCTAAGCCCGGGGAGAACCATTTTAGCGCCGCCTGAGAACCCAGCCCATGGATGCGGCTGCACGCCTCCTACCGTTATGCGTATGTCTGCTTCTAGAAATGAGGCATCAATCTCTATAGGTGTACCATATCTTGTGTCCCCAAGATACACGTGTTTACCGTCTTCATCATTATGTATTATATATTTAGGTTTAATTGTCAATTTACTAAATACCTTTTTAATATACATTTCATCTGTTTCCTTATGCGTCCCAGTAGCAAATATTACAGTTATGTCACCTGGGGAAACTCCTAGTCTTCTCAGTTTTTTCACTAAACAGGGAAGTATTTCCCATGTAGGAACAGGCCTAGTGACATCCGGCACTGCTATGGCGACTTTATTACCCGGGGTAACTACGCTTTTAAGATCCATTTCAGCTATACCTTTCCATTTCCACTCGTCTTTGCTCTTAAATTTCGCCGGCAATAGTATATCTAGGATTTTTGCCTCACGCTTTATCCAATTTATATCCAATTTATTGAAAAAGACCATACTTGTTCATCTCATTGAAGAACTCTCCTCGATAACCTCTTTCAAAGCATTGATAAATCTTTTCATTATAGTCTTAGGCGCCATAGTAACCCTTATACAGTTACGACAAAGAGGTTTATCGCTAAGTTCCCTTACATGAAAACCCTTTGTAAGCAACTTCCTAAACACGACTTTTTCATCTAAAGATGTTTTAACCATTATAAAATTCGTCTTTGACCTATAGGGCTTCAACCCCATTTTTTTAAATTGCCCATACATTTCTTCCCGAACTTTTATAGTTTCACGAACGGCTCGCTTTACTTCGACTTCATGATCCAACATGATTTCAGCCGCTTTAGCTGATACGATGGAAACTGTGAATGGACCTAGTACTTCTTTAATACTTCTAGCTAGATCTGAAGAGGCTACAGCGTATCCAACACGAAGCCCGGCAAGCCCCCAGGCCTTAGAAAAAGTTCGTAGCACGACAAGATTATTTCTCGACGCCGCCTCTTGAGCCAGAGTGTAGTCAGCATACTCAGCATAAGCCTCATCAACTATTACTACTGCCTCTAAATCCTCTATAATAGCCTCCACTTCTTCTTGAGGAAACTGGTTCCCTGTCGGATTATTAGGAGAAGAAAGATAAACTAGCGCAGCATCTCTGCATTCAGCCATTACTCTGTCGAGATCAAGCTGGAAATTATCCGGTTTAAGAAGAACCGGTTTTAAACAACCACCATGTAATTTCACTACCCGGTCGAATTCTTCAAATGTTGGATGTATGGAAACAGCTTTAGCTCCAGGTCTTATTCTCAAATTCACTAATGCCGCTATTAACCTGTCGCTTCCCGGACCAACAACTATATTCTCAGGCTCTAAACCTAGACGAGCGGCTATTTTACATGCTAACTGATCATAAAAAGCCTCAGGATACGTTCTGGGATCTACCCGGCTGACTGCTTCTCTAATAACATTTTTAACTAGGGATTCAGATATGAAAAAGTTCTCGTTCAATCCTAGCCTAACGACATTTTCCGGAGGTGAAAGCAGTTCGAGTGACATGTTTTATTCAGAGCCTTTCCTTCTTTTAAGCACTATTATAGTTATGGCGGCTACTGCGGCTATAGCAGCTATTGCTAGGATGATGTTTTGCGAAAGAGAGCTTTCAGTCGATTCCTTACCTTTGCTTGATGGGGCTGGCGGCGGTAGAACCGCTTCAGCGTCTACGTCACACGGTACATAGGTCACTGTATGTGAATGTATTACCTGTATTATCAGAGGTTTATCTGACCTGATTACGCGCGTTGTGTTCCCTATTATGTGCCAGTATTGGTTGGCCGTCGAATCTATGGGTTGGCCGTCAATCCAGAGCTTACAGTCATATGGCGTGAATATTACTATTACCCCTGGCGTGTATATTCTCAATTCCTCTCCAGCGTCAGCATACATGAAGAAGTTGCCCCTGTAAGTAGGCCAGTCCCCCGTAGAGTCCGTAACAACCGTTACGTCACCCGTAGCGACTACACGCATTGGAACAGCCGTCAAATAGTTTAGATTATCTATTATGAAGGGCTTACCGGATTCGACCTCGTCTTTAGTGAACTTATGGGTTCCAACAAGCTTCCCCGTGTAGTCATATATCTTAACTTGGCATGGCTCGTACGCGGTTATAAAGAGCGCAGTTCTAACAGCGCCGGCTAAATGTCTGCCTCTGAACCTTCCCTGGTCGCTTATCATGGCCATCCCACCGTTATGTTCATTGTTAAAGATCGCTATTCGCCCAGTTGAAACCACTCTTATCACCGTTCTTTTAGGCAGACCGACTAGAGCGCTCTCATTCTGCCATAGTTTAATTTTTTTAAGTACTTTACCCTTAGCGCTGTATATTGTTATGTCGGCGTCCTCAAAGGCATAGATGTATACGCCGTGCCAGGAGCCGGGAGCAAATACGAATTCCTTCCCGAGAAAACCTCCTTTGGTCGACGGCGTAAGCCCTATATGCCAGTCCCCCTCTCCTAACAATACAGCTATACGTTTATCTGAAATTATCTTATAATATACTTCTTCATCATAAATCCCAGTTATATTTCTATAAATCGTCGTGAGATTAATGTTCTTAGCCTCAAACCTGTTCACAACTGCTTCATACTCGAGAACTTCTTCCGCACCGCCCTTTAACAGCCTGTAAATTCTAATATGCGTAGTATCGTTTATCCCTATTATAGTTACATTACGACTACCCGAGAGAATACCCCCCTTAAAGAAATAATAGCGATACTCCTGAACCGGAGCGGTGTTGAGATGTTCCTGGCTTAACAATACTGAAAACAATAGTATTACAGAGAATGCTGCTATAGCTTTAGGGTTTTTCATACTAATCCCCCTTACTATAAATCCTCCCTGAACCTAAATAGCTTTCACTTCGAAAACCTCATCGTCTAAGCTGCAAACCTTTAAAACGCCTGAAGCAAGACATAGAATCTGGTGGTGACGATGAAGATTAAACTACTTGTCAATCAGGTAGGCTACGAAATAGACGGCCCTAAAAGATTACTTGTTCAAAGCGACGAAAAAATAGACTTAGAAAAATTCTATATAGCTATTCCATACAGCGAGGAACCGATTTGCGAAGGAAAGCTCGAATGTTTAGGTGAGATAAAGGAGTGGGGTCTTCATTACTGGGAAGGCGTCTTCACCGATTTTAAAAAAGCCGGGCGATTCATAGCCTTTGTTGAACATAAGGGAAGACGGTTAACCTCTCCTCCATTCCAAATAGGACATAAAGTATTAAAGAGAACCATAGATACGGCTGCCCGCTTCTTCTACTACCAGAGATGCGGAACGGAGGTCCCTGGACTACACGGCCCCTGCCACACCGATGACGGCTTCCTAGAAGACGGCAGGTGGATCAACGCTGTGGGGGGCTGGCACGACGCCGGGGACTACAACAAGTACAACGGGTATACACCACTTGCAGCCTACGCGCTAGCCTATGCCTTTGAAAAACTTTCCAGAGACGAACTAAACAGAAAAACTCCACCTTCAAAGCTAAAGTGGAAACATATTCTCGACGAAGCTCTATGGGGCGTTAAATTTCTGCTAAAAACGCAGACAAGCAATGGATGGTTATATGGCAGAGTATGGTCTGGGTATGGATACTGGGGTCCTCCAGAGCTGGAAAATAATCCTAGAATAGTCATGGGTAAAGCGGACGTTAACGCTGGCGGCTTCTCCATAGCTGTTTTTGCTAAGTTGTCTAGACTGCTTAGAAGTTTCCGGAGAGACGTGGCTATTCTTCTTGAAAAACGCGCGTTGCTAGCTTGGCGATGGTATTCAAAAGAAGCCGAAAAGGTTGTAGCAAATCCCAAATATAATCTTTCAAACGCCTACAGGCTAGCGCCAATGATCCTCGCTACGGTAGAATTGAAAGAATTAGGCCATGCTGAGACTTTAAAACTAGCTGACTCAATAGTGGCCAGAACAATTGATGCAGCTAAAATCTATGGGGGTAGATGGTTTGACAATTCTCTTCCATCACCGCCAGTATTAATAGTTGACATGGGATTATTACCTGCCGCGTTGTTGCTGTATTCAAAGGCTAGTGAAGCGGGGCTTGCAGATGAAGCCAAAAATATGGCTTCTGACTATATTTACAACTATCTTTGTAAACTTACAGAGAACCCATTGGGCATACCCCGATTCTACATAGATTATAAAGGAAAAAGAAGCATTGTATGGTTCCTGCCATGTGACTATTTTGGAGACTGGCATGTTGGACCTAACAGTTACTATCTCTCCATCGCATGGACATTTCTTTTAGCTTCTAGAATTCTAGGCGATAAGGATCTAGCTGTTAGAGCAGTTAAAATTATTGACTGGATTCTAGGAGCTAACCCGTTTACAATATGTATGTTGGAGGGAGAAGGAACATACAATCTTCCGGAATACCATCACAGATATGGTGGAATACCCGGTAATAAGCGGGGGGCTGTACCGGGAGCCATTCCTAACGGGATATGCAGAGAGCCAGTAGAGATTGATGGGAAAAAAGGCGAAGGAGTTGATAAACCTTTCATAGACCTTCAATTTAGGGGGACTGGTAAGGCTAGATATGAAACCAACGAACCGTGGCTTCCACATAATGCTTATTATTTGTTAGCTTTAAGTGAATTATAAAAAAATTAACGTTTTTTCTTTAATATGGACACCAAAACTCCCGCAATCACAACTGCCGCTAAACTACCTATTATAAGTAAGTCCTGAGGCAAACCTCCTCCTTCAGAAGCTACCGTTGGGGATATTCTAGTTTCGATCAAGTTACTCCAGCCACCCGGATACGTAGCTATTACCCGAATTGTGTATTCACCCGGTTTTGTCATCAGCTCTATCTTTTCTGAAGTTACTCCGCTTGGCGTTTTCGTTTCTTTGGCTTGGTACGCTATTTTAAGCATATTAGTTGCATTTATTACATAAATATTTAACGTTAATGGCGTATCTTGTTTAAGTCCTTTGTTCTCCACTTTAATCGTCAACTCTATTTTTGCCTTATCCCCTGCAATAACCGCTTTGGCTTCCGTGAAATCTATTTTAACCAGGTTAAGACTGACCTCAGAAAGCTTTTCTTCAGGGCCTATATCGATTATAGGTGGATAGGCTACAAGTCTGTCAAGGTCTTCAGCTCTTAAATACTTAGGGTCATCACCTTTGTAGATAATGAAATATCTGCAGAGTGTTAAAGACCTTTTAGGGGCAAGCAACACTTCTGGTCCCCAGTCACAACCTATTCGCACACCACTTTCCCATGATGAATAACCTATTGTCGACGGCGCATATGGTGGATTGTTGTCGAGCACCATGGCTACGCCTTCTTTAAGCTGGGTTGAATATAGCTGAACATATGTTGTAGTGTTTTCTACCTTATCATAGTTATAGGGCACTATTGAGTATTCAAACATCGGTTTATGCCCAGACGGGTTAAGCACCGGCTTATCTTTAACGTGTTCAACATTTATAACGGCCTTAATGAAATTTTTATCTGCAAATATGTATAGCCATGTTTCATATTTTAGGGCCGCGGCATCATTCGTAACATACTTATATATTAACGCTATAGGACCGGATATGAGCTCGTCCTCCACTATTTCTCCATTGTCATGCCAGCTATCTTCATAGTAGTGTGAGTAATACCAGTGTCTTCCAGCGCCGCCCCCTATGAGGTCAGCGCCGCTTCCCCCGACTACCCAGGCACTAGCTATACCGGCAGTCCCCGTTTTTCGTATACCTATTCTAATCATGCTGTTTTCAAGGTATAGGAACTTGTCCCGGCCTACTAATTCAGTCCACCATTTGAACTGCTTATTACTTGCTATGGGTTCTGCCACCGGGTTGCCATAATATATGTAATACGTCTTACTTTTACCTGCTGGAATATTTACCAAGAAAAGCACTTTAACGCTTTTAATCGATCCATCATCATACCGTTCTTCACCGTGGGCCTGGCTCGGTACTACTATCCAGTTTGATCCGTCAAACCATAATACTCTAATCTCTGCTGTAGTAATCATGTGGCCCTCAGGAATATTGTCTAGAGCAACTTCAATGGGGAAATCCACGTAATCGGCGTCGACGACATTGGCTACTGTTACAGGTATTCTGAATACCCAAGATTTGTTCCACCAAGACTGTCCTTTTGCCAACGGTATTCCTACAGTAATAACTAAGGACGCTACTAGCAATATTAGAACGAGATTTGTGAACCGCATGTTTTCACCCTTGAGATTCATAATATAAACTTTGGCAAATATAGAAGTTTTCTTTCTGTTTTAAGATCTAGTCAAAATATTTTTATTTTTAGTAAAAATAAAATATCATGAATGACTACTAATTATATAGAAGTTAAATACAAAAATAATTTATGAAATCAAACTTTCGGGATTTTAGTATGGCAATAGCCACATTGACCTCATCATGAGGTTAAGTGCTGCCGGTATTGTAGCAGCTATGCTTCCGCCGACCATGAAGCCTATAACTATCAGGTTCCTATATCTAAACCATGTCTGAAGCGGTATAAACTTCAGTATAACAAAGTGGGTAATAATGGACGCTATTAACTGAGCTAAGGTGATAGGTATACCTAGTCCTGCTCCTGCCAGCATCGCTACTAGTAATGATGGGACTTTCAGGAAGTAAGTAACCACGTATATCACTGCGCCTACTACGAAGAAGGTAGCTATTATATTGTAGTTAAACAAGTACCCGGTCCACATCCAGGTTTGCATTCTACAGAAGTTTAAGGCGGCCTGTGGCCAGTAGTAAACGGTCCATGGATAGGAGCTTGCTGGGAAAGGCTGTACGTACCAGAACAGCTCTGTCCATAGGAAGCCGCTTGCTATCATCAGCAGGGTTACTATCACCAGGGCTTTTATGTATTCCATGTGGTTGGCCTGTACAACGTCTGCCTGTTTAAGCATTGAAGCTATACTGCTGCCTCCTGTGAACACGGTTATCGGTGCGAACCATACATCCTTGCCCTGATATCCACTGCTGTATATTATTAGTTCTCTCATATACGGTATGTTAAACCCGCCGAATGTGACGCCTGAAGCATTGGTTGCAACGAAGGAGGCGAAGAAGGACCATGCCACTATTAACCCAAAGAGTATGTATAATGGGAAGTTTGGAACCAAATAATGCACCAGTGCTACCTCTGCAAGGGAAGCCGCGAAGAACATCGCTAAAAGGACATATAGTCTCGATACCCCACCAGTTGAGGCCTTAGCTAGTTTACTAAAGGCTGATACTAGCGTCTGAGGCCTTAATATGAAAGGCACTGTTGCCAGGGCTATTGAGATGCCTATAAGCGCACTGGTATAGAAGTAAAGGTTTGCCCTGTTTAGTATGTCTGTTATAGACCATGTAGCCATCATCTCTGGATGAGCCTCCTCAGGCCAAAGCCCCCAGGCAGTTATTAAATACGTTCCTATGAAGTAGAAGGCAAAGGCGCCTATAAATTGGGCTATTGTCACAGGTAGTGGTAATATAAAGCCGGGAAGATAATCGGCTAGATTCGTTGAGAAACCGAAGGTTGCTCCGGGAAGCGAGTGTATTAGGAACGGTGTAAAGTCCATAATTGTTGTCGGCGTCATTCCGAGCATCGGGAGAAAGCTATAGATTAAGCCGTAGATGAGGCCCATTACTGCGGCGAACATGAGCACTCTAAGCCGTGTCGGCTCTCTTTCAGCGAGCGCTACTAAGGTGTCCGCCTGCGCTGTAGCTGCAGGAAACTCTAATTTTTCAACGGCTACATAAATCTCGTAGTTGAAGAAGCCCATGCTTATATTAGCAATCAATGTTATGAATATTATGGCTATAGTTATCACTATCGGCTCTATCCAGGCCGGGTGGAGAAACACCCATTTAGTCCGGTACACCTCTAATGCTATCGACGGCGGCGGCGCCCACCACGAAGGTATGGCTTCCGATATACCCATGGCTTTCGCTATGTCTGTGGTTCCTATATACATTCTTTGAATCAAATTAACGGCGGCTGCAGGCCCAGTACTCGCCACAAGTTGCTGCCAGCCCCCAGTGAAGCCAGCGGTTGTAACTACCATTGGCGCTATCGACGATATTATGAACATTTCCTGTTTCGTTAACATTGAGCCGAATGCTCCTGCCAGCTCAACCCATAATAGTATTACCGCCCAGTGATAAAGGGACGGCATCTGGCCTGTTACCAAGGAGGCGTATATTGCCACAGGTTGAACTATGAGAGCTCCAAAAACTATGGCGAGCAACGACCTCCAGGTTAATCCCTTTGCCCTTACCTGGGTCTCAGCCGCCGTTTCACCGACAACTATCTTCTCGGCCATATCCCGACACCCTCGCTATCTTAGGCAGATTCAGTTTCTACAGTTCGACCTTTTTTAAAAATGTTCTTGCCTTTCTCTATATACGTTCTTCTAACCTTTGGTGGCAGCGTTCTCCATAGAAGGAACTGCTTACGCAGGTTTGCTATGAACACCTCATTAGATCTTATCCATGAGTCTCTTAGACCGGTTAGCTTGCTGATGTAGATCGTGTATTGATACTTGTCGTCTGTCGAGACGGCTTCTATTGAAAGGTTCTGTACTATGCCTAAATCGAACGGCGCTAGCCTCATGTTTGGCGCGAGCACTCTCAGTACGTGTCTAACTTTGTAGCCTGTTTCTAACGTGTGTTCCTCGAACTGCATCCCGCCGAGGCGGAAGACGCTGCCTTCACCACCGTAGGATTCAAGGTACTCCACGACGAAGGCTAAAGCACCATAGGTTTCATCCCTGACGGTAGTGAATGGCAACGGGATGGTCCATTCGTTTCCCACAGGCCTTACTGGTTTCCATCTTCTGACCAGCGATGGTACAACCAGTTTAGATGCTTTGAGCGATGGATATATCGACGAGAGTATGGCGAAGCCTATTGCTATCAGCGTTGCCCAGACCACGAATACTGATGAAAAGTTGGGGAAGAAGTTCTCTGGATACATTCCAAGCGATATCGAAACCGATGTTAGAACAACGCCCAGCATGTAGCCGGGCACCGCACCGAGTATAGCTAAAGCAGTGGCTTCTGCCAGAAACATGCCACCTACATGAAGCGGCGACAGGCCTAGGGCGGCGTAAATAGAGATCTCTCTTATACGTTCATAGACAGCGCCTAACATGAGGTTCATTATCGTCAACGCCGCTATTATTAGCGGTATGACTATGTTTTCGACACCTATGGCGGCAAACCACTGTCTTGTCGTGATCATGTATATGTCACTTAACCCGTTCTCTTTAGGTTTGGTGAAGTACACGTTACTAACAGTGATCCTGTAAGCCAGGTCCTCCGCTATCTTTTCGGTATCCGCAGGGTTGTATGGTACTATAGCTATGCTTACAACGCCGTTGCCCCAAAGGCCTAAAAGTCTCCATGCGAGCCTAAATGGTATTATGGCTACTACGTTACCGTGTACGTGCTCCAGTGTAGGTAGCCACCATACGATCGGCGTTACGAAGTCGTTGTCTATGTCCCTGATGTTGAAAAGCAGGTTTCCGTCGAATATCCCTATGACTGTTAGGTTAACACCCCAGACAGTTATCTGGCTACCCACCGTTATGGGTCTACCTAACTCCCTGCTTAAGTTAGCCACTATAGCATCGCTTAACAGACACACATATACGTCACGTTCCGTGAACCATCTGCCTTCAATTAGGACTTTTCGGTCTAGCTTAGTAGCATTGACTTCCTCGGGAGTCATGGCCATGAAAGCCTCGAGGTCTGACTGGTAATTATATGTGAATATCATTCTTGGGTTAACTCCTTGCCCTTGCTGCGTGGGGTATGTCCAGGCTCTAGGAATCACTAGTGCTTTTCCGGACAGTTCGGATTTAAGCTGGAGATAAAGCTCCACTGGTATTGGGGTCCATTCCATCGTTCTTATCAACAAACCGGTGTATGGCGCTTCTACATCTGACTTTATAAGCGTCAACCGTGGCACCGGCGCTACAGCTATTGAGGTGAATGATACTAACGCTATCACGACTAGGGCTATAGAGATTATGGTTAGTATCGTTCTGAACGGCCTCTTTCGTAGGTTCTGTAGACCGACACCGAACGCCGTGAAGAGCAGGCCGACCCTGCTTATCTCGGCCTCGTGCATAGTGTATACTCTAGCTCTTAAAGCTTTAGCTCCTGATATGGCTCTGCCGAAAATGGCAACGACTATCGGCGTTAACACGACCAAGACGCTGAATGACAAAAGAACCATTATAGAGTTTGTAGCTAGCCTAAAGCCTGGGTGTACGAACACTAGTACTATCATGAATATTACCATCATGAATGCCACTGCCAGGATTCTCTTCAATCCCTCCATGGCCAGTACTAGTCGTTCGAAGAAGAATATGAAGGGTAGGCTTATGGCAAAGAAGAACACTAATGTTAATATTACTTGGTATATTAGATCCATCAGACCGGAGTATGCTGTCCTTATGTAGGCCCATGCAGTATATGCTATACCATAAGCCTTGTCGAATCTAAATTGCGACATAGACTCTCTTAGCTCAGAGAGTTTATTCGTAGCTCTTGCAAAATAGACGTTTATTAAGGGGTTGCTGGTGCTATATCTAAGCGCTATATCCACTCTTCCTTTAACTAGAGTGTAGTACTCTTCAGCTACTTTAACGGGCGTGTAAGGTATTACGAACATTTCTCCTGGTTTTAGCATGTAGCCCCATCCTTCGGGCCTTTCGGGAGTTGCATTGACTAACAGGCCAAATACAGACCCTGTTACAGCACCTCCACCCATACCAGTGGTGGATATGAAGAGCAATGAGGTTGGAGAGACTACCTGAGGCTGCCCGCCGCCGATATATATTATAACCTCAACCGGAGTATCAGGCTCGACGAAGAACATGTAGTCCGGTGGAGACGGCACCTGGCTTCTATGTATTAGCTGGGTGTGACCTATGAAGTTAAGTACGGCTGGAGTTAGCGAGTACGAAAGATCCTGTGGGTTTACCAAGTTCATCAATACCAAGCTTGCACAACGGAATATAGGTATCGGCTTATTGACGATTTCCGAGGTTACTAGCAGAGTGTTACCGCCAGATACCGTATATACGCCGAGATCCGTTGCGTACTCTATTCTACCATTAGTTTTGTTTATAACGTAGCCATAAACGGTGGCTGATTGATACGGCTTTATACCTTTGAGGGTCACCGTGCCGTCTTTGTTTGGTATATCAACTATGCTTACGAAGAATACTGGAGCTGCGACTATCTCAACGCCATAGGCGTTTAACGTCTGTGCAACATAAGCCTGCTGATACTTTATTACTGGTACCTCCTTGTAAATTTCTGGGTTTGTCTCAGCTGTTACAGGATCATGGAAGCTTGTAACTGGGTTATACCTTACTAACGTTAAATTAACCGTGGATATACCATAGTAATCATGGAACCTTGTCCTCTGAGCGTTCGCACTAGCTGGCAATGTTCTCTCGTTCACAAGTCCCCAAAATATGCCAGCTATAGGCTTAGCCTGTTTTTCAACGTTTAGGAAGTTAACGCGCTCAAGAACATCTAATGGAGTCTTTCTATACTGTGCCACATCATCCACCGTTACGAAGCTTACGCCGCCGGAGAAAGCCGCCATAGTAAACGGTTCAGAGTCCATTAATAGGACGCCGAATATCTTTGGTGGCCAGTTAGTCGCATAAGCTGGGTACGTGTATAGTATACAGTCAATGACGTTAGTTCCAAAGCTTGGGCCAAAGAGCCTCTGCATTTCAACTAAGTATGAGTTGGGCACAGGCGGGAATATTCTTCTTAATAGGTTGACGAACCTGAAGTTCAATTGGTCAGGATACATGTAGCTATACATTCCACCCATGACAAAGAGCCCTATTCTATCCGACCCACTGCTCATGTCAAGACCTATGAAAAGCTTCAGTTTCCGCCCTATCTCGTCGAAATGTCTGTCTACATATTCTCTTGCACCCCACAGAGACTGCCAGTGGCCAGCCAGTATTAGTATTTCAACCGATCTATATGGTTGATGCTCAGCAAGTATCCTAGCTATTTCTAGTAATACTGAAACCCCTAAAGCATCCGTGGCGCCTGGTGCAAGCCCAGGGGTTATTGACCAAGCGTCATAGTATGAAGCAAGAATTATCACCTCATCTGACTCAGGACGCTCGGACGCTATCTTTCCTGGAATGTAACCGACAATGTTAGCGACCTTAACTTTACGCCACATGGTGTAGGAGTCTATCCATATCTTGACCTTGCCTTGCTCCTCACAGAGTTTTTTAAGTAATAAACCATCGCTTCTCCTAACATATAGCTTCGGGAAGCTAACGGGCAGGGCATATATCTTGGCAAGCGCCTCCATCTGGGTCGTATCAAGTGGTTCAATGAATATGACGCCTTTAGCACCCATCATCATTGCCAGTCTAAACATCCAGAACGAATTGAACTCCATTAAGACGAACTTACCTCTGACATCTACTCCAGCGTAGTCCTCGAGTTCGCCTTTGCCAGCATATACTAGTTCGTCTCCTTCTTCAGAGCTGGTATAGGGACTAGTGTTAACATCGTTTGGATACAGTGTATAAGCTCTAATCTTTGTTCCATCCTCAAGTTTTATACTGCACCTTTCCTCATAGGGTATAGTCATATAGAAGTATTCATAGTATCCCTCATCGGCACCATACGGCTTCACACCCATTTCCTTAAGTTGCTCTACGATGTACTCTGCAGCAGCGTAAAAGCCAGGATAACCGGTAAATCTCGATTGGAAGCCGCTGAGTTTTTCCACGTGTTTTTTAACATTATCTATGTTAAATTCATTTATAGGTATAGTAAAATCTATATTCGAGGCTGGCTGCGAGAACGCCGTTGTAGCTGGCAAACCTATAGCGGAGATCAGCATTAGTACTGCTAGAATAAATACAATTTTCTCTGATCTAACATACAGTTTTTCCATCATCGCACCACCTTTCTTCATTTATTACAAACTTATATAGTCTATATTGAGCCCCCTGCGTCAGCGTATATTTTGCATATCGGTCTTATAAGCGTTCCCGTAAACGAAACAGCGTTCTCCAGTTAGCAGATCCTAACCTTAAAACTATCAAAATAATAGATCATGGAAACAAAAACAAATATTTCACGTATAATTAAAAACAACTTCTAATTAAAAATTTACCGTACGAATTCCTTACGTCGCTTTTCCCAGTTCATAACTATTCCTTTCGTTAAGTTAAGCGCTCTTTCCCTGACCGATTCGGGTATGCCTTCCTGCTTAGGCCTACTGCTTATACTTACAGTGAAGTAGTTACTCCTTGGGCTCAATTCAAGTATTATTTCATTCACCGTGCCTAAGGGCACGTTTCCACGCATAACTATATGCTCAAATTTTATACGTCTCTCTATACGGCCATCTGGAAGTTCTACCTCACCTAAATCCTCTAAATTCTCAACTCTCTCTGTGAAGCCCGCCCTGAGCGCGTCAAGAGAATAGTATACATAACCTATAAAGTGCTCTATTTCATTTCTCTTAACCTTAACAGCTAATGGCAGAGTTCTTTCAACATATGCCTTAAAGATCCTCTCTTCTCTTTCAACTCTCTCCTTTTCGGAGACCACCTTAACTCTACGCATCTTAGACGGTATCGTCATCATCGCGGCTTTTATCGCTGGCTGCATCGTAGAGGGGATGGTCACTGCGAGACCTGCCAATATGCTTACGATACTCATCCACCAATGCAGGTTTTCACGTACACCTATATAGTAAGAGCTGGCTATCATGGCCATAACTTTGTATAGACCTAAACCTGCTAGGTATCCGAGTCCAGCGCCAACTAATGCGACAGTTATGGCCTCAGCTATAAACACTAGAGCGATGTGTGTCGGGTTAAACCCTATTGCCGCATATATGAAAATCTCCCTTTTACGTTCTTCGACAACACTATACATAGTAACAGCTATGGTTGTCGCGACTATTGCGGCTGGGACTACAACCTCCATTCCAGTAACTTCCGTACGTGTCCCCATAAAGTAGTGTATGAGATGGTCGTTAAACGCTACCCAAGCCTGAAGCCCTCTAGCCCATGTTATCGAAAGCGCTAAATCGTTGCTTTTAGCCGGATCGGAAACCTTAATGTATACTCTTGAAATGGCTAAAGGCGCTTCGTACGGCTTATCGGCGGCTAACAAGGCGTCTTTCCACCAAAGTATGATTACTTCATCTGGTCTACAAGTATCCAGCTTCAGGTTTCCTCTTTCATCTTTGATGTATCGTTTCGGTAAGAAAACGCTGCCGTCTACCTCCTCTAGACCGGTCAGTTTTGCACCGTCGACTATAGCCACTACTTTATATTCACCAAAGAATTTCTTGACTCCATGCACGTATAGTTCTATCGTGACTAGGTCACCTTCTTTAACGTTAAGCCTGCTGGCAAGTGTTCGAGATAATATTACAGTGTTTTCGCCGTATTGCCCTTGCGCCGGAACCCCGATGTCGTTAAACATCGCTTCGTATCTGGGATCCAGACCTATTATTCCGTACACATCGACTTTTCTATCTTCATTATTTATGACAGCGAGAGGGGTTGTAGACGGCGTATTTTCGACCTTTGGCGCTATAGCTGTAGCGTTTGTATACTCTCCTATCTCGACAACTGTTTGATAGTCTATCGGCAGGAAGCCGCCAGCATCTCCACTTGGATTCTTGAAGTATATCCAGTTACCTGTTGCCTTTCCCAGGACCTCGCTCTGTAATCCATAAACTGAAGATACTGTGGTTAATGTAGTTAGAGCGGCTGTGAACGCTAATAGTGACAGTATATTGATGAAGGATCTAGTTCTTCTTAATTTGACGTGTCTTTTGCCTATCATGAAAGCTACAGCTAAGGTGTTGCGTAGGGTTATTTTAACGGTACCAGCTGGCTCTTTAAATATCCTTGGGAAACCAAAAGTTATTAATGTTACTATTATGGCAGCGGTGGTAACGGATTCTATAAACATTAATATGTTACGTTCAACTATTAATGGCACTCCGGGATAGACGAAGTAGAAGTATGCTAGGATCAATCCATAGAACAGTACTGAAAACACGGCTTTCTTCTTATCTTCTTCAAAGAAGAAGAAAGCCATAGTCACAGCGAATGATGCTAGGAAGAACGGCAGTATGATGGCGCCGAGTGAAGCTACGGATTCCATTTCTTTAATTTCATAAACTATTCCTTTGCTAGCTATTTCGTATGCTTTTCTCATTATGGTCTGTGTAGCTACGCCGAAATCAAGTCTTTCAATTCTAGCCCTAGCCTCTTCCATTAGTCTTTGAGCGTCTTTTAGCTCGTCCTGTTGAGCTGCAACGTAGAAGCCGAGGCTTTGAGCCTTGTAAACAAGGTTCCATCCCTCGTTTATAGCCGTCTCAGTTATATCTAGACTGGTTTCAAAAGCTATTTTACTTATATCGTATTCTATATATTGTCCTTGGCCTAAAACAAAGTGTTTACCATCGTTGTCTAGCTTAAAGGTTATCTCTTCCATTGTCTCCTCGCCGTAAACCCTGGCCGTAACTATTAGGTCTACGGGTTTGTTTGCCGGTATGATCACTAAAGATTTCCATGAACGATTAACAAACCATGTTACTTCAGAGCTTACGTATTCATTAATGTATTCAAACATCCTTATGGGTTTTTCAGTCTCTGGGTCTACTACGGTCACTCTAAACGAAGTGGCGGTTTTACCGCTTTTTACATACCATATGCTGCCGGTGAAGTTAATGGACGCTGCTCTTACAAGCCTTAAAGGATCTACTTTAATGCCGTGTTCAGGCACCGCTGAATATAGTTTAGATGACGCGGCTGGAGCATAGTCTATACCTGGTGTGCTGGGGTCATCCTTATACGCGTAAACCTTGTAGTCTCTTCCTACAGTAACCATGAGTCTATAAACGCCGTTTTCATCTGTGTGAACTTTCGCTACAGGCCGCGTATATGTCCAATCCATAACCACGACAGTAGCTCCTTTTAGCGGGGTTCCGTTTTCATCAAGTATTACTCCTTCCATCGGGGTTTTTATCTGACCGAAGGCTTGAACGCTATTCGCTATCCCTATCAGCAATACCAGAGCTAGCGCCACCACACCTAATTCAACCCTATTATGTTTCAACCATTATCACCGTTAGCTTACTTCATTTAGCTAACAATTTTAATCACTCTAATAAAAGCTTACTTGGGGGCGTTGAGGTCTGTAATCTTTTGTACGGACTTTATAAATATTACTATTATAGGTAAATATATAAGAATAACTATTATAACAGTTATTAAAAGAACTGTTTCAAAGTTAAATATTATTTTGAATGGTAGCTTAACACCTATAAACTCTATCCACCTAACAGCGAGGAAGAAAGCCAGCACTATCAGCACACCAACGATAAATATTGCCGCGACATCGAACATTTTTTTCAGCCGGTTAAACACGCATGCCCCCACATCAATCATTATAATTCAGACATGTATATAGTTATTCGTGAAGCCCATGCATACCTTCCGCATGCTATCGTTAAACGGCAGAATAACACTGGACGTATCCTGCGACACGGGAGAATTCGAAATAAAAATAATGAACCAAAAAATCATTACTGGTCAAATCAGACACAGATGGAAAATACAGCGCTGGAACAAAGGTGAAGGAAAAGATCGATTAGGCGCTTTCAGCTATTATTCCGCCAGGCTAGAAACCGGGAAGAAAACTAAAATTCAAATACGTACATACTGGAACTTCCCAGCTATACTATTCAGCGTCAGAAATCCCTGCATAAACAACGAATATGAGAGTTTCGATCACCCCATTTTTCTATTTCCGACTTTAGAAATAAACTGGATGGAGTATAAAGGATTTACATGTAGTTACTGGTGCTGGCCAACACCAGTATTTTTCAGCAGTGAAAAACTTGATAAAATACCTAAATATTCTTCATTTATTTTTTTAAAGAATCTCGAGAATATCGGATTAGCGGCATCGCCAGCAAACGCCTTTTTACCGTGCTATATAGCTACAGAGGTAAAGAATGGTACAATTAAGATATCCCTAGCTTTAAACGGCGAAGTTGAAAGAATACCGGAGAACTCTAAGTTTGAATCAATTATCGTCTTTGGCAACGGTATTAAAGAGAGTATACAGAATTGGGGCAAGGCCCTAACAAAGCTTTACAATAAATCTAAAGCTGACTTCAATAGACATCCTTTACTTAAATACGTAGGTTATTGGACAGATAAAGGTGCCTATTACTATTATAGGACAGAGAAAAAATTATCCTATGATGAAACATTAAAAAGAATAATTAAATACTTAAAGGAAAATGGGTTTAAACCAGGATATATTGAACTTGATAGCTGGTGGTATGAGAAGGGGGACGATAATGGCATACTGACCTGGACACCTGATCCGACCATATTCAAAGATTTCGAGCACTTTCTTTCAGATCTAAAATGTCCCATAGTACTTCACTCAAGATTTTTCTCGACAGAAACCCCCTTAAAGAAATACTACCAGTTCATAGATGGAGCAGACAGTCGCGGAAAACGGCTTTCCATACCTCTCGACAGCGATAAAGTCTACCACGAGATGGCGGCCAATGCCTCGAAGTGGAGATGTATAGGATATGAGCAGGATTGGCTAACTACCCACGAGGAAAGGATCGAGAGAATCAGATCGTCAATAGATTTCTATTTAAAATGGCTAGAAGCCATGGCTAAGGCTTTCGAGCATTATGAAATACCTATAATATACTGTATGCCAACCACCGCCTTTTACTTAGCCTCGCTTCATTTTCCTTCAGTGATAGCGATACGCACTAGTGACGATTATTACGCTAAACGGCTATACGGCAATGAGCATTTATGGATACAGAACTTTTACTGCAGTCTGATAGCTTACTCATTAGCCCTGTACCCGTTTTTTGACGTATTCATAACAAGCGAAAACCATCCGAAGGATTTTAAAGAACCTTATGCGGCCGAGGAAGCATTAGCTAGGGCGCTTAGTTGCGGCCCGATAGGTATAGGTGATAGATTAGGATGTACCGATTTCAACATTTTACGTAGAATATGTCTACCAGACGGCACTTTAATTAAGCCAGACCGGCCAGCATTCCCCCTAGAGAAATGTTTCGACAACGATCCGTCTGAAAACGGATTAATCGTTGAGACACTATCAGAGTTCTCCGGACTTGCTTGGAGATATGTAGCCGTATGGAACGTCTCAAAGAACGATCTCGTTTGCAAGCTAGACCGCAGAATGTGGGAAGGTGAATATGTATTATATGAATGGTTTGGGAAAGCATTCACGGCTGAGGACGTAAAGTTTAGGCTAGCACCACGTCAGGTAGCTTACTACGTCTACGCTCCAATCATTGGCCAGTCATCCCTAATCGTGGACTCCTTAAGTTATGTGACAAATTCCAAGATATTCGTTAGGGAAATCTATGAGGACTACGATGGAGGATGGGAAGTCACAATAGAATCCCCATGCAGCGTAACTATAAACCCTATGATTATGGCATTTAAACCCATTGATGTTTTTATCAATGACCGCTTCATAAAAGAGGTTCAGCCCGGAAGACCCGCCTCACTTGAAATAAGGATTAAGCCTCGAATCCCGGTCGTTTTAAAAGCTAAAAGCCATGGCCTTTAATCGGGTATCTTCCATATTTTTCTCCCGCTTTCAACATAGCTAATACGTTTTCTAGTCTATGTTCACGCTGTATCACGTTACTTGAGCAGAGGATGTGGCCCCCTCCTGGCGACGCCTTAAACACACATTTCTTCACCTCAGCCACAACTTCAGTTACAGATGCTTTGAGCAGTATATATCCTACATCGATATTACCACATAAACAAACTTTACTGCCAACTTTTCGTTTAACCTCACCTATATCCATGCCACTTATAGGATCTATCGAGTGTAGCCCATCGATACCCGTATCTACTAAACCGTTCATAATAGGCCATAAATCACCATCTGTATGCTTAATATAAAAAGCTCCAGCTCTGTGAACGGCGTCAACATGCATTTTAAGATATGGAAAGACGAATTCATTAAAGTTTTCAGGTGACATAAACGGCCCTTTCGTGGTCGAGTAATCGGCGCAGCCAACTATAGCTTCGGCACCAGCGTCTATCTGTGCTTTAGAACTCTCTATTGCACGCCTTATCCTTTCAAGGCATTCTTCTTTAAGTCTATGCTTGTCGAACCTCATCCTCTTGAAAAGTATGAATAAATCCTCGACCTTGCTAGGTATACCTATGGTGCCATCTGAAGACCCTATCACCATCATATCAGGGGCCAGTTTCTTAGCCAGTCTAACTGCCTCAACCATATCAGGTACGGCATAGAGCCTTATAGCATCATATTTAAGTTTATGGCAAAGCTCAACTAATACTCTAACATTATAATTTAAAACTTTATTTTTCTTCCCCTTTCTTAAAAGCTCCCTGTAAAGATCGCCTGTTATAATAGGCCTACCTACGATTTTCTCAGCTTGCTGAAACTCTAACTCAAACTTTGGTATCCTATCTGGCTCCTCAAGGCAAAGCGCCGCAATACATCTATCTACAGGTTTCATAATACCGGCCCCAGACCAAGAACGATACTGGATAAAATTATAGGTTTCGAACACATATAGTGTTTAATAATATATTATTAAAATATTTTTATGAATATTATATATTAAAGAAAAATTTAAATAAAGACCTGAAACTTTCGCAAAAGGTGTTTAGATGAACTCAGTGCTTGAAACCTTTATACTGATGTTTATAGGTGAAATAGGCGACAAGACCCAGTTTACGACACTAGTTTTGAGCGCTAAATACGGCAAGTTAAAGGCTTTCGCTGGAAGTATGGGGGCTCTGCTGACGGCGTCCATCTTGGAAATATGGATAGGTTACATGATCACACTATATTTACCAAGCAACATACTCAAGACATTCGTAGGCATCCTTTTCATAATATTCGGTATTCTCTTTCTCCTATCAAAGGATAGAGAAGAAAAAGAGAAAATAAAGGATTTTTCTCTTGCGGCCTTATTCACACTAGTATTTTTAGCGGAAATGGGCGATAAAACTCAGTTTACCTTGATCGCACTAGCTTCAAAATATAGTGATCCTTTAGGTGTACTTACTGGTGCAACGCTGGCGTTCGCCGCTGTAAACGGTTTAAGCGCCTTAGTGGGTGAAAAGATATCAGATAGGATGCCAACACGCACTATAAGAATAGTTTCAGCTATAATCTTCACCTTATCTGGAATATTAACACTATTTTCAAATATTTAATTCAGCAACAGTAGAACTTATCACGAACAATATGGAACCTTTCTAAAAAATCTTTTTTTCCAAACAACGTGCTCAGAACAAGCATATCCTTTTATGTTAACACATTTAACCGCGTGGTTAGAACATATCACATTACCACATTTACTACAAGTCTTCAAATGCTTCTGACATAGAGGAGCACCACAGATACTACATACAGGTGCCGGCTTCTTTCTCAGCTCCTCTAAGTATGCGACTACATCGCTTCCGCAATCTCCACATTTTCCATAATGAACTATGCCTCTGTAAGGATCTACTCGAACCGTTAAATCCCAGTTTCTCCTACTTATTTTAAACATATAGTGAAGAAGGGCAACATCCATTTCTTTAACTATTTCAACTACTGGAAATACCTTTACTTTTTCTATTGCCGAAGCTTTTAGCTCCTCATATTTCCGCTCTAACGCCGAAAGTTTTTCCTTGTAAAGACGGTCTATATTCTTTATTTCCTCATCTAACATTTCCAATTCTAGCGAAAGCTTCCTGTACCGTGCCTCAAGCTTTTTACGTTCTGCTGAAGCCCTTCTGAGCTCAATGGCCACTTCCCCGGTTCTCAGCCTCTTCTTTTTAAGTGAGGCGCTCAGTTTTCTTAGCCTCTCCTCTCTCCTTTTAGCGGTCTTGAGATCCGTTTTCACCATTTTCATTTGGGCAACTATTAACGGCCTTTTCTGACTTAATGTTTTTTTCTTGAATTCTGACTCAAGTTTAAGCTGTTCAGCTTCTTTCATTCTCATTTCTAGAATTGTTTCCCTTATTTTTTCTCTAAGTTCCTCCAGGCCTTCTTCGAAGCACCATTCTTTAACTAAAGGTGAGTAATAAATCGTAGTAGCAACGATTTCGTTAAGCGTCCTTTCATCTAAACTATAACTCTCTTCTCCTTTATAAGACACGTTTAACCCTAGATCTTCTTCGCTAACAAGTTCAACCTTAGGAAGCTCCTCGACCCCTTCGGGGCCAATAACTATTTCAAATTCTCTACTGTCTAATATGGGGCCTATACCGTCAAGTTCTAAGTTAAGCTTTGTTTTTAAAACTAAAAGCTTACATATAAGAGCCGTAACTTCAACTATCTCACCACCTATAATTTTAGAGACTTCTTCGACCATATAGCCTGGCTTCAAGATAACTCTGTCCGAATGCACTCTAACAGGTTCAACCCTGTTTCTATTAGACCAGTAACTGTTTACAATAGTATTTTTAAACGCATTCTCATCTCGTACCCGATTA
>CAYSTQ010000004.1:0-23529 GCA_964433855.1 uncultured Thermoproteales archaeon | reverse complement strand
CCCCCGCTAAAGCAGGGGCTTTCCGGCGTCATTTATGTAAACAGCTCTTCCCGGATAGGGACTAGTTATAGGCTAGTTTTAAATAAAGGAGTGAAGAGCATTCTCAACAGGTGGACGACTATGGACGGTAATAACGACCTGCTTGAGTATTTAAGGAGGAGATTCCTAGTCCTGAGCTGGGACAACCTCTACCATGACATACTCGAAACCTGCCGGAAGATTGTTGAGAGTGGTTATAAGCCTGACTGCCTTATAGCGGTGGCCCGGGGGGGATGGGTGATAGCCAGGATAGTCTCTGACTTCTTGGGGGTGGGGGAGGTGGCTAGCGTAGGCGTTAAATACTATGTTGACATAGGGAGGACCTCTGAGAAGCCGAGGCTTGTTCAGGGCCTGGATGGAGACCTCAGGAATAAAAGGGTGCTCTTGGTGGACGATGTTGCCGATACGGGTAGAACCCTTAACTTCTCAAAGGAGTACCTGGCCTCGCTTGGCGCGGCTGAGGTCAGGTCAGCGGTCCCATACAGGAAGCCGTGGTCAAAGTTTACGCCGGATTATTATCACAGGGTGGTGGATAAATGGATAGTGTTCCCGTATGAGCAAAGGGAGATCATTGAGTCTGTTGTCAGAGACTGCCGGGAGAAGTATGGACCGGGGGTTTTAGCGACCCTGAAAAGGAGCCTGAAGGAGGCTGGGTTTGACGGGGAAACCCTTGAGTTTGCCTATTCCCTGCTAGATCTCCGTTAGCTCCTGGCTTCTTTTGCTGAGAAGGGTGTAGACCCTCTCTATCTTCATGAGCTTATCCCTGTAGTCTGTAAGCCTCTCCTTGACGGGTGCTGCCTTCTCCTCGTATTCTTCGCGGCTCATCTCGCCCATCTCCAGAGCTAGGTTCAGGCTCTGCATCTCGTAGGAAAGCTTCTCAACCTCTTCTTTAAGCTGCTTGTAGAACGGCTCGAGCCTGACGCCGAGGAGCCTGAGACGGCTGAAGCTGTCGCTTAAGGCTTTCTGATACCTGTTCTTGTACTCCTCGTAGAGCCTGGCGGGAATTCTCCGCTTGACGTTCTCTAGCTTTTCAAGCTTCTGGTTTAGATCGTCTATCTCGGCCAGCACTTTCTCGGACTCGCCGATGAGGTCCTCAAGCGTTATAACTCCTCTGGTAGGCTCTCTGCGGAGTATCACGTAGCGTAGCTGCCTCGACTTCCATTCAGGGTATTTAAGGATTTTCTGCTCAAGGTTTCTAACGGTCTCGCTCAGCCACATGTACTCCTTGTATCTCTCAGGTATGTGGAGCTCTAAGAGAAGCACGTCTTCTCTTTTAACAGTTTTAAGACTGGATCTTATCACGTCTCCGCTAGAGACAGGTATCCCGAACGTTATCGAGAACGTTCCGTCCAAATAGACCTCTTCACCCATGAAATCCTTCTTGTCGATTATCTCGCTTCTAAGGAACCTGTAAAGCAGATTGGTTTCGAACATAGATACCCTGAGGGGCAGTAGGTATTTTGCCGTGTCGCCTTCTATCCGTAGGTCTTCACTGGAGATAACCTTCTTTTTAGCGCGGCCCATTAGGGAGAGCTTTTGAACCCGGGAGGCTGGCACGGCACCGGATACTAGGGTTGTTAGAAGGCCTACTAGGACGGCTACAAACGCTGAGTCCATGGTGGGCACGTAGAGGCCGTGGACCTCTAGGCTGGCTCCGCCGGCCAGCCTGGTGAACCAGTATGCTGCTACGGCGACCAAGGGGCTCGTCATCCAGCCGATGAGCGATGATATGAACCCGAGTATGAGCGACTCCATGAGGATAAGCGAGGACAGTGTGGACGGGGGTGCGCCTAGCACCGCTAGCGTCCTAAGGTCTCTTTTCCTCTCCTCTATCAGGCCTATGAGAGATGTGAAAACCAGCATTGAGGCTATTATAAGCATCATGAACGTGCCCTCAAACCCTTTAAGCATTATGGTCGTCACCTTCTCGTAAACCATGGCTCCTGTCTTCGACATCGCCGTTACCCTAGCCGGGAATATCAGCGAGAGCTTTTTAGCCATGGACCGTAGGCTTTCCTCGTCTCCGCTGCCGGATGGCTTGAAGAAGATTATCCTCTTGTACACCATGTTTTTCCAGTCTATGATCTGGTCTATTGGGACGAAGACTATGTACTTAGGATCCGGTATTAATTGTCTACCATCGGGCCCAAGCATGTCCTCAAGCACCTGCGGCTCCACGAAGCCCACAATCCTAAGCGTCGGCGTAACATCCGTCACCTTCTGATACTCGCCTTCTTCGGTTAGATTATAGGTGCAGGTGCTTACTTCTCCGCCGAGCTCAACGTACTTCTTGAAAACCGTTGAGAGAACTATACCGTATTCATCGCGGGAGTAGAGGAACCTGCCCTCAGAAACGGCGGCGTCCACGTTGAACAGGCTTCTGAAAGCGACTGGGTCGATAGCCATTATATAGGCGGGTATTATGTCCTCCCCTATTATGACGCCCGTGGAAAGCCCCTCAACCATCGGGCTGGGCTCCACTATAGCAGTGAAATTGTAGCCTGGGAACTGGGTTTTAAGCCAGGAGATCTCGTATTCGGAGAAACCGTGCGGCCTAGGTATTATGTTTATATCGGCGTAGATACCGGCTTTGTCGACGTATGCTTCAACGGGGGTTTCCTGGAGCAGCGTGACGCTCCCTATCTTGAGCACCATTATCGCTGAGGATATCGTGAGGGATATCGTGACGACGAGAAGGAAAGTAAGCCATCCTCTAGCCCTGAGATACTGTATGGCTATGCTGGGGGATAGCCTCCTTTCAGGCTTCAGGAAGACCTGGAGAAGACCGTATATGACGTATGTGATACTGGCCACCATGAGCGTGGAGACCACCAGCGTCAGGAAGTCGAAGGCCGCTACATTAACCGAGAAGGCGGCCAGCATCATGGCAGCCGCTATCCTGAAGGCTGGCTGGGTAGCCACCAGGAAGACGGTGACAGAGATGAACACTATAAACTTGAACGTTTCCTTTCGGCTACTATACGGGATGAAGAGGTTTATGATGGCAACTGAGAAGCCCAGTATCATCAGCATCAGGAGTATAGATGTGGCGAAGGCTTGGGCTCTCAGCGTGTCGAGGCTTCTCCAGAGGCTTAAACCAGCGTTTATTAGGGCCTCCGTGGCGCCTATGGCCTCGGAGTAGTTCCCGACCTTGTACATGTCGAGTGATTGGTCTAGAAGTAGCTGGTAAGCCTCTATCTCCTCCTCATACATTATCGGGTAGCCGAATGAATGGAACCACTCCACATCGTCCTTAAGGCTTTCGTACTCGGCTCTGATGAACTTGTCCACGAAGTAGTAGGTCCAGGATATAAGCCTGGTCTCGTTGGTTATGTACTCCTTAATCTTGACGAGGGCTTCGGGTCCTCTATGCCCGGTGCCAACCGTCACCGTGTAGTTCAACGGGGCTAGGAATGTCGTCTCATAGGTGTAGCTCGCCCCTTCAACTACACTGCCCGGCTTAACGTAGATAGATATCTTCCTCCGCAGTACGGGGCTAAAGTCGGACACGTTGACGAAGACGCCTTTTAAAACTCTTATGTCGCAGTAGACCAGGGTCGTGTTCCCCTCGATGACGCTGTAGTACATCGGTATATTAATCATATCAAGATAAGTCGTATTCGAGTCCGGATAGAACTTTGTTACACCCCCAAGCTGTTCAACAAGCATGTCTGAAACTTGAATTATCACGAGCGGCGTCATGTTCCCGGCTGTTATCGTAACCGTCCTAACGGCCGCATCTATAAGCCTAGTCCCGGTCAACTCCAGCTCGGCTGAGACTTCACCTGTCTCATTGGTAACCCCTTCCACCACCTTAGTGACTATCTTTCCCGTGCTTCTAAGCCTACACTTCACCGACACTGTATAGTTTACAAAAGGCTCATCACGGAAGTAGTCCCTAAGCCTAACCAGCACGATGATCCTGATGTTGTTCTGCTTAACCGGGTATCCAGCGTTCACCGTAACTCCTCCTGCATTCATTGATGCTAAGGCCTGCACTAGGAAAAATGGACTTACCGCAAGGACTATCAGCATGAGAAGAATGAGTCTACGCATGCCCGATCACCCTCCTGCCTCCCTAAGCTTCTGTTCATACTCCTGCCTCAACTTGTTATACAGTTTCTCGTCGACAAGCCCCTCCTTCCACAGCTCCTCGAGCCTTTGAAGCAGACCACGATACTTCTCACGCTCCTGCCTAGCCACACTGGTGTATCTCCTCCAGATGAAGCCGTAGAGGGCCCAGAAGGAGACCGTAGACGCCATCAGTATCCATAAGTTGGTGGTGACCTCGCATTTCACCTCCAAAACAGTATCTCTTCTAAGCTCTATCTCGGTTGAACCGACGTACTGACCGCGCGATACCTTTATCTCGTAGATGCCTTCAGGCAATTCGAAGACCGCTAAACCCTCACCGTCGGCTATAGCGTACTCTTCCATACCGTACCGCTCGGTTGAAGACACCAGCACCTCGGCCGCTGGTAGGCGCTCCCCCCTGTAGCTGGCCTTAACCACTAGCCTGTAAACCTTAGCTGTGAAGCTCAGCTCGGTGTCGTTTGTAAGCTGGATGGAGTAGCTTCCCACAGGGACGCCTTTCCACCGTAGCACAATCGTATAGTTGCCTGCTGGAAGACCATAGCCTTTAACCGTGCCGTTACTATTTGTCAGCCCGGCAAACCTGAGGAGACCTTGGCTATCCCTAACGTAGACGAGCACCGAATCGACGGGGCGCCCTCCAGGGTTAGTGACTTTAATGCTTAGAGACAGCTTGTCTAGGAGAGCCTTTACGACGGTGTTCCTATACAGCTGAAGCACCATGCTGCTCTTGGCCAGTCCGTCGGTGGCCTCTATCTTGTAGATGCCTACCTTAAGATTATACACCGTAACCACTCCGTCGACATCCGTCAGATTGGAAGCCACGAGTCCGCCGGTCTCATTATCATATATCTTTACCAGGCAGTTAGGGAGACTACGGCCTCCCCGGTCCACGCATATAACCGTAAGGTTCACGAGTCCCCTAGGCTCGCCCGGAAACGGCTTAGGCAGGGTGGAGTTAATTCTCTCCAGAACCCTAACGGTGTAGTCAGCGTCCTTCAGGAATGTTGTGAAGACCGCCTTATAGGAGCCCTCCTTAACAGGCGTGACTGTCCACTCGATCTCCACCGGCTCGCCAGAGTTCAGGCTAAGCAGATAGTTAGTCAGATTCCCCGTTCTCACGATGAAGTCCTCCGGCAACTCTAGGGTTACAGTCAGGTTCGACAATGGTTTAAACGGTGTGAAGACGGCCTTGAGGCCTACGGCCTCGTCGACCAGCGTCTCCCTAGGCACGTAGAAATCGGCCTTTAACGGCAGTTCTACGACGCCTAACGCCGTTGGGGTTGATAAATACTCCATCCAAAGACTGTAGGGGTTAAGGCCGTCTTTAAGCGAGACAATTACGGTGCCGTTAATACTGTTACAGGAACTGAACATCGTCTCGTTAACCTGTGAAGCCACGAAGAGGTAGCCGCCGGACTCTATAGCTATATCTCTCTTGAAAAGCGTCCTGTTAAAAGCCTGCTTGAAATCACCCATGGTTTTTAGAAGAGATGAGGCTATCCAGGGCTTAACCATAGCCAGTGATTTAACGGCTGACGTGACGGCTGAGACGTTCATCTCTGTTGCCAGGGTCTCGTTGAACACGGCCGTTAGATTCCCCATAAGGTATCTGTAGGCTTTGCTCGTAGGCCACAGCTCCTTAGTCTCCATCAGATACCTCTCCATCAACGCCGTGAAGTTGAGAGGAGCATGATATTTATACATCACTAGATACCGTTTCCCAGCCAGCCCTAAAGCGATCCAGCGGGGGGCTGGGGTCATACTCCTAAGCATGTTCGGAGAAACCATCACTGATTCACCAGTCGACCCGTAGACCGCCTGCAAGTGTTCAATAGGCATCTTGAAGAGGTTAACATACATGTAGCTTGGCCTAGAGGAGTTTGTGAAAGTAACCGTGTAGTCCACCCTTATCTCGTCGGTGAACGCGTAGAAGGTATAGGTCTGGCTAGCGGTGAAGCCCCTCCCCCTGAACAGTAGCTCGATTACTATAGCTAGACTACTGTTCAGCTTTACACGCATTACGGCATCCGTTAAATCGACCTGCGTAACCACCGTCCCGTCGCCTAGCGTCGCGCTGAAACTAGGAGTACACCAGTCCTCGCTTACAAGGCTGAAGTTGCCCAAGTCTTTATAAACCAGGGAGTAAAGCCCTCTAGAGGAGTTAGACACCACCACCCTGTAAAAAGAGTTTTCAACAACTACGTCACCGCTAGCCTCCACCAGGCGGGCCGTGATATTAAACATCGGCGAGACCGTCTCTAACTCCCGGCGTTCACCATATGCCGAGAGCCTCACAAGCATGTAGGAGAAGCCGTCGACAGCTAAAGGCGCAGCTACTACAACCCGACGATAATACTGGGAGTCCCCATAGAACTCCTCGGAAATCATCTCAAACGGTATCGGGTTGCCCACGGAGTCCTCAAGCCTTAAAGTGCCATTATAGGCCTCGCCGTAGTTATACTCGGCCTCCAGGAAGACCAGCTTAGACGCCTTAAACGGCAGAGGATTATATACGACATACCAGCGGATCACGTGTGGAGAGAGACTTGGAGAGGCGTTTACAGCTGAAAAGAATACTGTGAGGAACATGATAAGGATTAAAAACGGGAGGAGCCTCATCGGCTCTCACCTAGCTTTTCAGCAGCACGTATTATACGTGTGTCATTCATGCTTATACTGGTTTTAAGCCTGTCGATCTCCTCCTTAAGCCTGTTCAGCTCCCGCTCAAGTTTAAGCCTTCTCTCTTCATACTCTATCCTATCGTACTCCCCAAGCACAAACCTGACATCGTTCTCCTTAATAGATTCCTCAACCTCGTTTATCCTCATCTCAAGGGAAGATATCCTTTCGGCCATCTCACTTCTCGCCACAGCCCACCTGCCGGACAAATCCTCTAGGTACTCTCTCATGGCCGAAGTCTCGGCGTTGCTCAGGTCGACATACTGCAGCGCCCTTTCGAAGGCACAGATCTCGTCAGCGACATCGCCTGAATTCATGGCGCGCTCCAGCTCTCTTAGCTTGGAGGTATACAGCCTTATCTCGTCCTCGCCGCTTAGAATACGGCCGTTAGGCGATATGATCCTGGACCCACTTGGGGAAAGCTTAAGCTTAGCTATCACTGCCTTAAGCTCGGCCTCAACCTTCTTAGCCTCCTGCCTCACTGAGAGCAGCTCAAGGAACCTACGAGTAAGCTCCCTATCATACTCCTCGATGAGAGACTGAAACGTGGTCTCATCTATCTCCCCAGTGCTCTGCATCAGCGAGGCCTTCTCAATAGCTCTAACGGTGTTAGTCATGGCGTCTATGATCTCTCTGAGCCTTCTAGAGATCCTGTCAACACTATCCTCTAGCCTTTCCCTTGTAGACTTCTCCTTCCTAGGGTTAGCTTCCATGTTAGAAACTACGTTTTGATGACATAAAAATGTTGGCTTGTACGTATAAAAGCTTACTAATACATATAAAAGACAATGATTTTACAGATATACCAACCATCAACATAAACCGGTCCTGCTCCCATGGTGCTAGCTGTAGAAGACAGATACGGTTAGCGGCAGGAGACAACGTGATGCTGAGTCTAGCTAACCTTACGTCGATCCCGTAGTAAATAAAGACGTTGGATATGATAAACTTCTAAGTAAATGTCCACTATCTCTTCTGGGCACCGAATCTAGCCCATATAGCGCACGTACCCTCGCTTGAAACCATACAGGGACCCTGAGGCCTAGTAGGAGTGCATGCTTTCATAAAGAGCTTGCACTCAGTAGGTTTAGCCACGCCGAGAATAACGTCTCGGCATCTACAGCCAGGCTTAAAATCGGTGCTAGGCCTAGGTCTTAAACCGTAAGCCCTTAAAGCATCATATGTAGAAAACTCGTTTCTGAACGCCAACCCGCTACTTGGAATCACCCCGAGCCCTCTCCAGTCAGCCTCAATTCTTTCGAAAACCTTCTCGATATAGTTTAAGGCAAGCCTGTTGCCCTCAGGGGTCACAACCCTTGAATACTCGTTCACCAGTTCAGCTCTGCCCTTAACCGCCTGCTCTATAAGCCTTAAAACGGCTATAAGCACGTCTAGCGGCTCGAAGCCGGCCACAACGGTCGGCACACTATATTCCTCAGGTAGAAAGGCCCAGGACCTAGAGCCTATTATCGATGATACGTGGCCTGGAGCTATCACGGCATTCACACCTACCTCGCCCTGCTCCAGAACGTATTTCATCACTGGCGGCGTAAGCCTGTAGGCTGGCAGTATCTTGAGGCCTTCGGGAGCTAGGCCAGCAACTATTCTGGCGGCGACTGTTGGCTGTGTTGTCTCGAACCCTACCCCGAAGAAGACGGCATCCCCGCCCCTGTAGGCCTTAACAGCGTCGAGAAAGCTGTAGACCACCTTAACGCTTCCCCCTGCAGCCCTGGCTTCAGCTAGACTCATCCTAGAACCAGGAACCCTGTACATGTCGCCGTAGGTGTATACCGTGACGCCGTCGAGCGCCAGCTCCACGGCTGAATCCACCAGCCAGGCTGGAACGATACAGACTGGACATCCGGGGCCAGCTATCAGCTCCACGTTGCTAGGCATCAGGCTTCTGATCCCATAGTAGACTATCGTGTACTCATGGGTTCCGCAGAACCCCATTATAGTTAGCCTGTCTCCGATCCTGGCGGCTAACCCGCGTATCTTGCTAACTATCCTGCCCGCTAACCTCCTGTCTCGGAAACGCTTAAGGACCTCCATAGACGGCGCCTGAGAGGAAAATACAGCGGATGAATAAATAGGCTGCGGACATAGATTAAAGATCAGCCTTTAAACGACGCGTCTAGGAGCAACAGTCATTTAACTCTTAATCCTGGAAGATAAGAAAACTATTTAGATTCGACACAGGTGTCATAAGCCAGGCGGTTTCACATGCGGCGTGTTACGCTGGCTCAAGGCTCAGGCGGGAAGGAGACGGCTGAATTAGTGAAAAACCTTTTCCTGCCACGCATATCCCTTAAAAGGATTAAAGACGGCATCGGACTCGACGAGCTTGACGACGGCGCCACGATACCTTTAGACCACAGGTTCACCCTAGTTACATCGATAGACAGTTACACGGTGAACCCGCCGTTTTTTCCAGGAGGTAACATAGGGAAGCTAGCCGCGACAGGCTCCGTGAACGATGTAGCCGTCATGGGCGGAAAACCCATAGCAGTTCTAGACTCGATAGTTGTCGAGGAGGGATTCCCGGTAAATAAGTTGGAGATCATAGTTGAGTCCATGAACAGTGTCTTGAAGAAGCTGGGGGTAGCGCTCCTCGGAGGAGACCTGAAGGTTATGCCTCGAGACACGCTTGATGACATAATAATAACAACGGTCTGCCTTGGACTGGCGGAAAAGATAATACGTGACTCAGGGCTTAAACCCGGAGATAAACTGATAGTTTCCGGTCCGATAGCGGAGCACGGCGCAACCATACTAGCACTGCAGCTTGGAATGGATGCTTCAACGCTGCGCTCAGATTGCGCGCCGGTTGTGGACATAGTTCAGACAGCCCTAAGAAGCGGAGAAGTGCATGCGGCTAAAGACCCTACGAGAGGAGGATTGGCGATGGCCCTTAACGAGATGGCTGAGAAATCCGGCGTCGGTATAATCGTGGATGAGGAAGCTATACCGGTGAGAGAGGATGTCAGAGCCTTCTGTGAGATGCTTGGGGTAGACCCGCTTACTCTAGCTTGTGAAGGGAGAGTCGTCATAGGTGTTTCAGAGGATACATGCGGGGCTGTTTTAGAAGCTCTAAGAGAGAACGGTTTTCCGGAGGCATGCATTATAGGCGAGGCCGTTGAGAAGGAGCCGGGGCTAGTCCTGTTAAAGACGTCGGTGGGTGGGCATAGGATACTTGAGCCTCCAATAGGCGAGACCCTGCCTAGAATATGTTAGAGCAACCCATATGCCTGTAAAGCCGCTCCTCAACAGTATTTTTACCATAAATAATGAAAAACAGATTTAAGGGACAAGATCCATACTAAGAAAGGGTATCCATGGGGAAAACAAGCCGTATACTGCTGAGGTTCATAGCGTTTTTCACGGGTGCGTGCTTGGTAGCCATAGGTTATCTTATGCAGGCTCAAGAGATATACACGTCGATGGAAAAAGGCAGTCCACCGTTAATGAGCCCCGTTTCGATAATACTATTTATGGCGGGCCTAGCGTTAATGATAGTTTCAGCTTACATGGTCATACCGGAGACCATAGTGATATTTACAGGCGATGACCTACTTAAGTTGCTAAGCGAAGACGAAATCAAGGTTCTAAAACTCATAGCTAGCAGAGGGGAGCTATCCCACACCGATATAGTTAAAGAGACAGGGTTTTCACACGCTAAAGTAACTCGGATAACCAGGAAGCTTGAACGTATGAGGCTAATTAACCAGACAAGAATAGGGAGGAGGAAGATAGTGAGAGGGAGAAGCGGCTTGAGAGGGCTACTGTACACCTAGTCTCAGCCAGCTTCCGCCAGCCGTTACAGTGGTTCACATTCATTCTGTCCGGGGCGAAACCCTGAACTCGCAGTATTCGTCCCCTGTAGCTATGCATTTAACCTCTTCCACGTTTACTTCATTCCCGAAAAACTCCTTGGAGAAGCCCGCTATAAATCCTCTAACTAGGTGGCTTTCAGGCTTTCCAGAACCTTTAAAGAGATCACATTCAAAACAGTCGTAAACTCTTATAACAGCCTTTTTAAGCCATTGATTAAACTCGACGATCTCAGCTGACCCCATACCGAGCTGTTCAAACAACTTGCTAGCAATAGATAGCATTGCTCTCTGCTCCTCAGTCATATTTACCACCTCCTCATAAAAGGTACGGCCCATTTCAAATCCTATATGGTATAGGATGGCCATGTAGCCTACGCCAGCCTTTTCACGAAGCCTTTTAATAAAGGCCTCATAAAGGGGTCTACGGAAGACGACGACTCTCTCACCTAGCAGGCTTAGCCTTATCCCCGAAATAGAGATTAAACCGTTTAGCTCAGGCTGGAACACTTCGACTTTTTCAACAAAATCGAGTTCTTTAAGCCTTGCCTTAATCCTGTCTACTAGTTCGTTTTTAAAGGTTAGGTCGGCGAACAAAACCAGCTCTATGACGCGTTCAGGAAGAGGCCTCGACATGTATACGTGGACGAGAGGAACTCTATTTTCCTTAAACACCTCTAGTATAGAGGCCAGCACGCCTGAAGCCTCTCTAGCACCAGGACCGAGAAACAACCTATAGGCGATAACATATCTATCAGGCTGGAAGATAAACCATCCCAGTTCGATATTCGTCGAGTTAAACATGCTATCACATATATGTTGTTCAGCAATCTAGTATAAATAGCGGCTACTTAAATACTATATGTTAGACCGCCTTAAAAGACCACACAGATCTTCATAAACCCTCCTCACAGCGCCTACGATCTCCCCGGGATCGGGCTTATACAGAACCATTACGCCTTCAACCTTAAGCATGAATTCTGGTGGCTGTTTTTCAAGATATGAAGCCACTAAACAGAAAACTCCTGTGTCAATATGTTTACCGATAATGCTCATGACGGCATAGACCGGGTCGCCACGTATCAGGAAGTCGATCCCCACCTTAACCATCGACTTAACTACTAAAAAATCAAAAACATGGTTCAGCCCCGACCTCCCCCTTACAACAGCTCTTTTAAAAAACCTGTACCTCATAGCCGTTAGTCCTCTGCAAACCTCTTCTATGACGCTGCCGATATCAACGGTCATCGCTTTTAACGCCCCTAAGACAGTTTTACTGATTCAATAATTTAAATTTTAGTAAAAACCAGCGATATAATAAATTATTTCTTCTTAAACAGGTTTTCCTAAAAAATTTTTAGGAACATTAACAGGGAAGCCACAGCAGGCCCCGGTGAAAACCCTCTAGACCACAATTATTACTTAGGTCTATGGAGAGCTTGAGAACCGGAGTATAAAGTATAGCGATAATCGAAGACTAAAGCATGGAAGCAGAACCAAACCTCCACACCCACTTAGAGCCCCCCGAGAACCAGATATGGCACCACGGGGAAAAATAAGCTAGCTGTAAAGCCTTGAATACCTTTCCTCCAATGCTTCAATGATGCCGAAGTCCTCGGGGCTAAGTCCCATTTCCCGATATGGGCCGTCAGGCCGATAAGGTATTACGGGGGGATACTTATGCAAGTCACTGCCCAGGCTGAAGCTTAGCCCGGCATCCCTGAGGATTTTAAACGCGTTCGCAACCATCTCGAAAAGCCTATAGTAGTCACGGTAAAGCCTAGCTATAATGCTCCAGTTAACTTCTATGAAAACCCGTTCAAGCCTTAGGCCGTCGGTGAAAGCGGCCAGCTCCTCCGGGAGATATATCAAGCCAGCCTTTAGATTAGCCCTGTTTATCTCACCCCTCCTATAGAACTTCTCCACCGTGTACATGAATGGGTGGCATAACACTCCCACCAGGTCCTTTTCCTTACACAGCTCATCCAGCCTTAAAACCCATTCCCTTAAGATGGCTCCCGCCCCAGGCTGGTCACCATACGTCCTAACCTCTAGCGCGAAAATATCAAGTCCTTTGAAAACTTCTTCTGGCAAGGCCTTAAACCCTTTCTGGCCTAGTTTCTCGTTAAAAACCTCAATAGCTTGAAAAATCATGGTTTCCCCGCGCCATCTCTCGCGCTGCCTAGCCACATCAGAATAGAATTTTTTAAGACCCTCAACACCCCGTGGATAGTTTCTAGCCAGCCTCTCCCTTCTCAACCATGCCTCAAACTCTCTCGGCTCTCTCCAGTAAAGGAAGTCATGGTCTATGAGCGCCAGTATCTTTCGGCCGTCTAGTACAGCCCAGTCAACAAGGTAGTCGAGGTCCACGTTCCTCTCAAGGCCAGCATGCAGATGCACGTCTACCTCGAATAGACGCCTCAAACTTCCTCACCTTTCGGCTTTAATCTTCGGTAAACTATTTAGCTCTTCCTCATTTTCTGAAAACCGGGGGCTGGGCTTGGCTAGATGCAGGAGATGCGGCGCCAAGGCTGTAATTACCATGGATGGGGAAAGCCTTTGCGCCAGCCACTTCAAGGAGCGGTTCCTACGGAAGATAGAGTCAACGATAAAGAAATACGGCCTAGTTAGGACAAATGAGAAAATCGGCGTTGCTGTATCAGGCGGAAAGGACAGCTCAGCCCTGCTCCACTCATTAAACATGATATTGGATGAAACACCGGTAGCGATCTTCCTAGATCTCGGAATAGAGGGCTACTCAGACACCTGTCTAAGAAACGTTAGGGAACTATGCGCCAGGATAGGAGCTGAACTAAAGGTGTTTCAAGTCAGAGAAATGTACGGCTTCACTGTAAGCGAGGCCGTAGCCCGCCTTCGGAGACACCGTACTCCATGCTCCATCTGCGGAATGATTAAGAGAAGAGCCTTAAACGATGCCGCTTTAGAGCTAGGAGTTGACAAGCTGGCTACAGGACATACATTGGACGACGAGGTTACTTTCCTACTTGTCAATTACGCGTCGGGAGACCTAGACCTGCTAGCCCGGTCTGGACCGTTTTCGCCAAGCAAGTACGGTAAGCTAGTGGCCAGGATAAAACCACTTTACGAAACTACTGAAAGGGAAACTGAAGCGTACTGTAAGGTGAACAATATACCTTATACAAAGGCTAAATGTCCTTATTCCGCAACCGCTCCTACGATTAGACTTAAGAAGGCGGTGGCCCAGCTAGATGAGGCTAGGCCGGGCTTCAGAGCCTCCCTTTTAAGAAGCTTTAACAAGTCTATTAAACCGGTTATTCGATCCTACTGGGCGGAGCGAGAGAAGACCTTGTTCTGCAGAAAGTGCGGCTACCCTACCACTAAGGAAATATGCGGGTTCTGCAGGCTTAGGGCCATAGTAACCCGTATATAGGCCTTGGGTTAAATCGCTTACATGGCTAGGTTGCCCGAAAGCTTTATTGAATGGAACTTTAGAGGGAGAAGAAGGCTTATAGAGAGGCTTCTGAATGGAGAAGAATTAAGCCGGGAAAAACTATTTCTCGAATTCACTAGGCATACGCCGGTTCTCTGCACAGCCGCCCCAGGAGAGGATGGAAGACTAGACGTTAATGGTAAAGTTGTCGGGATAGGCTACGTACCTCAGCCCAGGAAAATCCTGGAGGCAGTAAAAGCCTTTAGAAGCCATGTTAGCGAGACAGACAAGCTGTATTTCGAGGGGGAGTGGTGTAAGGAGAAAGCTGAGACCTACGCAAAACGCGGCCTGAAACTACTTCTTGAATGGATATACGTGGATAGGGATAGAGAGAGTGAAATAGATTTTGAGAAACTGGTAACGATCGAGCTAGCTAAGAGGCTTCCATGGTCCTCTAAGCACACATGGAGAAACCTGATGTTGAACAGGGCAGCCTGCCTCGTCTTCTACCAGCCGCCAGCTGTAAGCTTCGAGGTACGCGGTAACATAGAGGTATTTACAGATGGTCCTTACCATGAACTGGTAAATCTAGTGCACGACGCATATCACTACACGCCGCCTGAGAGGAGACGTGACCGCCCCGTCTACGTGTTAAATATAACAGAAACCTACGATAACAGTGCCGGGCCAAAAGGCTTTGGAAGAAAACTAATTTAAAAATCTTGTGTTTCACAGAGGAGAAAAACTGTTTTACTAATTCAACCAGGGCATCTAAAAACACCGATAAAGAGACCGGAACACTAGCTGAAAATCAGTTTTTAAATGCTGAGACTATGGGAAATAGTAAAGGAGCCGGATAGACACCTAGTAGAATCACAATCACTGCAAGGAACAGCATCGCCGCTATCATCCATCGGTCAGCCTCTTTAGCTTGCAGCTTGCCCGTACCCCAGAAAACCTTCCATACAAGTCTTAAAGAGTACGCTGCACTCACTACTGTGCCGAATGCCATAGCTATGGCTAAGTAAAGGAAGCCCCAGCTTTGACCCATAAGCTGACCAACTCCTACGATCATCATGTACTCTGATAGGAAGCATGGGAAGGGCGGGGCGCCGGCTATGCTGAATGCCGCAATCATGCCAGCTACGAAGGTGAACGGCATTCTTCTAGCCAGCCCGCCCATCATCCGAATATCTCTTTCACGAGCCTGATGCATGACTGAGCCAGCTACAAGGAAGAGAAGACCCTTACTCCAGGCGTGCGCCACTAGATGCAGGAATGCGCCGTAAAGAGCCAATGGCGGAGCACCTATCTTTAAAGCATATATACCTGCGGATGCTCCCGCCAGAACGTAGCCCATATGGCTTATCGTGGAAAAGGCCACTATCCTCTTGATATCGTTTTCCCACAGCGCCGCCAGGCCCCCGAGATATATGCTAGCCACTCCCAGGATTGACAGGGTCCAGATGAAGCCGTCAGCAAGGTTATGTATCGCCGAGAGCCCAAGGGAGAGGAGGGATATCCTCACAACGGCATAGACGCCGGTCTCAACTATTGCTCCACTCAGCAGAGCTGAGAGAGGTGCTGGAGCCTCGCCGTGGGCGTCGGGCAACCAGACATGAAGAGGTACAGCCGCTGTTTTAATAAGGAATCCCATCGTCATGAACGCTAGGATAAGAGGCCAGGTAGCTCCCATCACTGTAATGCTGTTGCTTAGCGTGAATATGTCTAGGCCACTCCATCCGGCTGTGGCCACTATCAAGGATAACGCTGACAATATCAGTAAAGCTCCGGCGTGAGCAAACATGAAATATTTGAATGCTGCCTTCTCCGGTCCTCTATACCCCCATTTACACAGGATTATGAACGACGGTATAAGCATGAACTCCCAGAAAATATAGAATAGCACTAGGCTCTCGGATATGAATACGCCTGAAAAACCCGCTAGAAGCAGGCACATGAGGGAGTTGAATAGCTCCAGATCCTTTTTAACGTAGCCAGCAGCGTACAGGACTGTTACGGCGAACAGCGTTGATATAGCAACCATTATTGGATAGCTGAGCCCGTCTACGAAGAAGGTCAGACTTATCCGTCCATCGGCAAGCCAGCTATAGGACTCCCGGTAGAAGTTTGCGGAGCTGTTGAAGTAAGCCAGCGTCACCATCGCTACTGATAAGGCTGTTACAACCATCAGTAACGCTGTGCCAAGCTTTCCATACCTACGCGTGACCAGATATGTTACGGGAGACGCCGCGATCAGCACCGATATAGATGTGAGAAGATACATGAACTATACACCTCCTACAGCTAAAGCTATGATAAGGGCCGCCCCGACCATTCCGGCGGCAAGATACGTGTCAAGCCTGCCGTTATGTATGCGGGTTATAACCCTCCCTAGCGGGGATGCCAGGGAAGCTAGCGCTGTATACGAGGCGTCAATAGCTAGGCTAAGCCTGCCTATGCCCCCGGCCGCCGCTAAAACCAGCTTTACCAATACGCCGTAGAGATCATCAAAAAAGTAGCCGTGTTCCAACAGCGTTCTAACGGCTGTGAATAGTCTTGTACCGGAAACTACGGCGATCATGTCCGGCTTACCTACGTATGTCATGTAGACTAGGGCTGCGCCTAGGAAGGCTAGAAATGTTGAAAGCAAAGGCGTCGCAGCAACTGTAATCTCAGGCTTTGAAGCCATGGTATAACCCAGCCTGGCTGGCAGGTATACTGTGCTGAAAAGCCCGCGTAAAGGCGCAGCGGTTTCCTCAAGCAGGCCGGCGACCAGGCTAGATATAGATAGGGCCAGTAGGGAAATAGTCATTGCAGGCCCGCCCTCCCTAGGCTCATGCCTAGAGACGTGAGCGCTGGCAGGAGCCAGAAAGACCTTGTAGAGAGAGCGGAAAACATAGAAGCTGGTCAGCAGCGACGTCACCGTTAGAAGCCAGCCCACGGGGGCCACTTCAGCAATGGCGGCCGAAACTATTTCATCCTTACTCCAGAAACCACTGAATGGAGGGATACCGGCCAGGCTTAAAGCTCCTATAAGGAAGGCCGTGAACGTAATAGGCATTCTTCTAGCCAGCCCACCCATCATCCGCATATCCCTGGTTTCAAGAGCACGTATGACGCTTCCCGCCGATAGGAAGAGCAAGGCCTTAAACAGTGCATGGTTCACCAGGTGGAACTGGCTACTATACCAGGCTTCCAATCCGCCGTTAGCTATACCCGCCACTCCAAGAGCTGAAAACATGTAGCCGAGCTGTGAAATCGTCGAGTAGGCAAGAACCGCCTTAATATCGTTTTTAACCGTCGCTATCGTGGCCGCTATTAAAGCCGTTAAACAGCCCGTCCAAGCGACCACAGTAAATACGTTACCGGGGGAGACGGGGTGTATGCCGAGCAGACTGGGGTAGAAAAAGACGAGCGTCTCAAGGCGCGCCACTAGATACACTCCGGCCTTAACCATGGTTGCAGCATGTATAAGCGCGCTGACCGTTGTCGGACCCTCCATAGCGTCCGGTAGCCAAACGTGCAGGGGTAACTGCGCGGACTTGCCGACAGCACCTATGAACGCCAGCCCGATTATGAGCGGGAGAAAGTCTGCCGCCGCATTAACTCTGCCAGCGAACGAGAGATAGCTTAGGTTACCTGAAAACACCGCCGCCATGACCATTATAGATGTCAGCAACCCAATGTCACCTATTCTAGTAACTATGAAAGCCTTAACCCCGGCCCGCGCCGCTTCAGGCCTTCTGTGCCAGTGCGCTATAAGAAGACAGGAACAAAGCCCGACAATCTCCCAGCCGACGTAGAGAAGATAGAAGTTGCCGCTTAACACTAGGAGAAGCATACCGCCCAGGAAAAGCATTAGTAATGAGTAGTATCTGACAATGTGCTCGTCTCCACACATATAACCCTTTGAGAATACAACTACCATTAAGCCTACAAATGAAACAATGAGGGACATCATTACACTAAGCGGATCGATGAACATCTCAAACATCGATGTGAACGGGGTTGCAGCTAATCCCTGGGCCTCTATCGGCAGTATGCAGAGATAGCCTTTCCCAAGCCCAATATACTCAACAGCAACTAAAACGGAGAAAAGTGTTGTGGTTATGCTGGCAGCTACAGCAACTAACCAGACTAGCTCCTCCCTGACCTTACGGAGCAGCGCTATAACGCCAGCCGCTGAGAAAGGTACGGCTAACGTGGCCAGAACATACGGAGCCAACCTGTAAGTAAACAGAGCCAGCATTTAGACCTCACACCCCCAGACTAGGTATTATAAAGGCCGGAGCCAATCCTAAAGCCAGGATAAGCCCGTCGAGAAGGGCTACAGATAGAAAAGCCTTGTGTTCAAGCTCCGGTAGAGAACCAGGTTCACCCCTCTCCCCCATTACTTTAAACAGTCTAAATATGTAGGCTGAACACACTAGAAATAGCAGCGCCACAGCCACCGCTAACCCAGCGTTTCCTAGGCTCGCCAAGGCGCCCCCGGCATACATTATGACAAAAAACTTCCCAAGAAAGCCCGCCAGGGGCGGTATGCCGGAAACCGACATAAGGGAGATCGCCAGCATCAACATTGTGATGTTCGGCCTAGCTAATACGCCGGCTAAATCCTTTATTTCCCTGACTCCTTCTTTTTCGAGTAAACCAAGCAGGAGGACAGCCGCCCCTATGGATAAACAGGATGCTAGGATGAAGTATTCCGCTGGCATAAGATTCAGCAGGAAATCAGTATAGCTGTTTCTTGAGGGCGTGGAGAGCAGGCCTATAAGTGACGCATATCCAGAGTCAGCTACGGCACTATAACCCAGAATCCTTCTAAGTCGAGATTGACTGAAAGCACTTAATTCACCTATAGTTGCCGTAGCCAGGGAGATCATAACCAGCAGTAGGAGAGAAGCGCCGACCATAGTCCTTGAAAGGAGGGCGGCTATCCTGAGTAGGATAGTCAGCCCAACCGTATCAGCCGCCATTGAGAGAACGGCCACCGTGATGGGCTCTCCCCCGGTGTAGACATCGGCCAACCACATGTAGAAGGGGGCTAGCCCGGTTTCAACACCTATACCGACGAATAGGAGAGCTGCGGGCAGCGCTAACCTAACGCTGTTATATCCGCTGTACAACCCTGAGAAGGAGAGAGAGAAAATCGTGGTTCGGGGAGAGGCGTATATTGCTGCCGCGAGCGCGCCTATTGCTAGAAAAACGCTTGAAAACAGCGCTATAAAGAGCATTTTGAAGGCTGCTTCCCCGGATTCCCTGTCTCCTTTAACACTCATAGAGGCCGCCAGTAGGACTGTTAGGCATTCCCAGAAGGCTATGAAGGCTAATAGGTTATCCGCGTAGAGGGCGCCAATGGAGGACGCTGCAACCGCAAGGAAAATTGGCATTCTGTCAACATCCACCGTTATCGCAGCAGCGAGGATCGCCAGTAATATGAGAAGGCCCAGGTTCGCCATCGGCGGTATAACGGTGAAGATGACTAGGTTTGCACTACTGTGGGCCTGCAACGCCAGAGACGCCTGCAGTAGTAGAGCTATAGCTAAGGCCGCTAGGCCAGCCAGCCTCTTTAAACTACCAGACTTCAGGCTTGAAATAACTACCGAGGCCGCAAACATCCCAGCTATCTCGCCAGTTAAAAGCTGAAACAACACGGCTTTTACTCACCCCCTTAACCCGCTAAGCTCATCTACCCTTTCAACCTGGAGAGAACGGCGAAGATGGAGAACTAAGGCGATAGCTAGACCGACAACTGTTACATCGACGGCAAGCAGAAAAACAGCGGCTTCCTCAATACAGCCGCCCAAGGAGAAAACGGCAAGCCCGAGGAGGCCGGAGAAGAAAAGCTCGAAGAAAAGTAGGATTCTAACTATATTTCTCGAAGCCGTTAGACCGTATGCTCCGGCAACCGTAATAGCTGTAGCTAATGCTACCAGTAGCACGGACCTCATTATGCCCCGCCTCCAACAAGCTTTTTCACAGCGAGAACCACTGATACGAGGACAGCTGAGTGCAGAAACAGGAGCAAGCCTAAGGCTTCCTCGGATCCTGAGAGCTTATCCGCCACGCTGCAAACAGGAGCCTCGCCGCGCAGCACATTGAAAGCTGCTGCTAGGCCAAAGGCTATTACTGCGGCCGGTATTATTGCGGCCAGCCTCTTTCCACTCCCACCATCGTCCTTAAAGGACGAGGAAACCAGGTTGAACAATGCTATAGTCCCTCCAGCGGTCATCACTTGCGCTACCGCCAGAAATCTCAGGCCAGCGTATCCATAGGCCGCCGCCAAGAGAAGCATTGATAGAGATACTAGGACGACGGCTCTATTCAGTCCACGACTTACCGCGGCAATCATGGCTGTAAAGATTCCGGCTACTAGGAGGATGAAATCCAGCATTAGCCACCACCTCTACGGGGCCTCTTAAGAGGCTTAACCTCATCTGGTTTAGGAGCGACTACAAGGGTATCCTTATTACACGTAGATAATTCGAAAATGGCGTGGGAGATATGGCGTTAAACCTGCAGCTTTCAGCACACTGATAACAGAAAACACATTTGTCAAGATGGAAAACCGGCACCTTCCGCCTAGCTTCCTTGTAAAATACCATCTCTATGGCGCCCGACGGGCAATCAATAGAGCATAAACCACATCCAACACATTTGTCTAGATCTAGGCGCTGAACACCCCTGAAATTCTCCTTAGCGATAGCTGGTTTAAACGGGTACTCTACCGTAAACGGTTTCTTTGAAAGATTCGAGACAGCCGCTTTAATAAGCCTGGGGATCAGCCTCACCATATCAGCACCCCCGCTCCAATCCTAGAGACTAAATACGTCATCAAAGCTAGGGGAGTTACGCCTTTCCAGAAAAGCGCCAGCATTTGATCCATGCGCAGCCTTGAGGTAACCGAGCTTATCAAAACCATGGCAGCCGCTACAGCGAATATCTCCACAGCGGAGACGGGGAACGCTAAAAACCCGCTTAACCAGGAGCCGGCGCCAAGATAGATGGCGGCCGTCAAAGCCGCCATAGAGAGATAATGGACGTCATGCACTAAGTGTACCAACGCTAGTTTCCTTCCGGAGAACTCTGTATAGTATCCGGCGACTACTTCGGTCTCTGCGTGGGGGATGCTAAACGGGTTGTCTTCCGCCTCAGCAACCACCGTGAGCAGCATCAAAACAAAGGCTGCGAACCATACTGGGGCCATCAGCGGCTTTGTGGTAAGTAGTCCTGGGATCCTCGCTGAGATAGTGCCTATGGACAGGCTACCGGTTAAGGTGGCGGGCGTCAGCGCTAGAACTAGCAACGGCAGATCTATGGCGAGAAGCTGGAAGAGAAGCCTGGCAGCCCCAACCCTGCTGTAATGGCTCTCCGTAAGCCACGCCGCCACGGACGCCAGTGCTGAAGCCGTTGAGGACAGGACAACGACCAGTATTAAGTCTCCCTCAAACGATATAAGAGGTCTTCCTAGCAGAGGAAGGAAAAATAAGTTTAGAACTGCTAAAGCAGATGATACCACCAGCATGGCTGCTATAGCAGTGTTATCACAATGCCTAAGCTCTATATCCTCTTTAGACAGTAACTTGAGGAAGTCCGCGAAGGGCTGGAGAAGCCCGGCTGGCCCAGTGTACTTGGGCCCAAGCCTGTTCTGAAATCTAGCCCTAAGCCTTCTCCTGAACCACTGCAGCGCGAGAGAGTATACTGCTGCCACCGCTAAATACGCTGCGAAGACCAAGGTCGTTAAAACATAATGCATCTACTTCACCTCCATTAGTTCACGGCCAGTTTTAACGACGACTTTACCCGTTTCAGCCTCCACAAGGGTTATCCGGTCCATGCAAGCGAAACAGGGATCTATAGATCCGAGTATGACTGGTATATCAGCCACACGATTCCCCTTGAACATCTCAGCCGCGGCATATATGTTGGCCAATGTAGGCGTTCTAACTTTAAGCCTGTAGGGCTTAGGCCCGCCTCTACTTATAAGATGGTAGAGCAACTCGCCCCGAGGAGCCTCAACTCTAGCCACAGCCTCCCCCGGTATAACGTTCCTCACAGGCCTCACCACTCTTACGTCGCCCTCCGGCAGGTTTCTTAAAGCGTAGCGTATGATGTTTATAGATTCGAAAACCTCGTCGGCTCTAACCATGAAGCGGGCCCAGCTGTCGCACTCCCTGTATACTACAGCCTTGAAAGGGATTTCTCCGTAGGCATCGTACGGATCATCGATCCTTACATCTGACTTTATCCCTGAGCCCCTGAGTACAGGGCCGACAACACAGTATCTGATAGCGTCCTCCCGCCTCAGGATTCCCACGCCCTGTGTTCTCTCAAGCACGGTTGGGTCTTCACTGAAGACTTTACGGTACTCTTTAGCTCTCTCCTCTAACCTGTCCATGCCTTTAAGGATTGTCGACCGGACGTGCTCGTCTATGTCGCGTTTAACTCCTCCAATTGCATTATATGAGGCGAGAAGCCTGTTTCCGGTCATGAGCTCAACCATGTCCATTACTGCTTCTCTATCCCTCCATATCAGCATGAACAACGTGTCGAACCCCAGCAGCTCGGCTGCCACACCCAGGAGCAGGAGATGGCTGTGAAGCCTGTTAAGCTCGTTTATCACCACCCTGAGATACTTGCCTCGTTTAGGAGGATCTACCCCAAGCACCTTCTCCACAACGTTAACGTAGCAGGTGGTATGGGCCACATTACATATGCCGCATATTCTCTCGGAAATATACAGGTTATGAACATATGAGTGTTCCTGGAAAAGCCTTTCAATTCCCCGGTGAACATAGCCCAGCCTAGGCTCAACATTAACGACAACGTCTCCATCGATAATGAATCTGAAGTGCTCTGGCTCATGAAGCGCTGGATGCTGAGGGCCAAAAAGCAGATCTATAGCGGACAAGGATTTCACCTCGCCAGCGGCTTATCCTCCTCCGGAATATCATCCGACAAAACCACGTGTCTACTCATTAGAGGATTCCCCTCGAACATGACCCCTACGAGGTCATGGGCCTCACCCTCATACAGAAGGGCGCCGGGGATGAGGCTGACTAGACTTGCTACTTTCAACTCCTTCTTCGGAACCCTTACTTTTACGACGAGAAGCTTCTTTTCACTATATACCCAGAATATATATGAGAGCTCAACAGCGTCCTCAACAGGAGTTGCAGTTATGGTTGAAAGATGTATTTCACCGAAGACAGCGGCGAGCCTAGCGATCGCGTCAAGTAGCTTGTCGGTCTCGACCTCGGCAAAGTAGCATCTTTTCTCCCATCTCACATCTTTAAAAATCTCTTTAAGCCTCTCCTTGAATGGGTCTACCCTTTCTTCTCTCATCCTCATCGCCTTCGATCTTCTTTATAAGTAGAGCCATCCCGTGGATGATGGCTTCCGGCCTGGCGGGACAACCTGGTACGTAGACGTCAACCGGTATTACCTTGTCAACACCGCCTAGGACAGCGT
>CAYSTQ010000003.1:0-24645 GCA_964433855.1 uncultured Thermoproteales archaeon | reverse complement strand
CGGCGACCACCGAGATCTACACTCTTTCCCTACACGACGCTCTTCCGATCTAAGGCTCAGCTCGTCCTGGCTATGGTAAACGTGAAGGGCGGCCGTCCAACATCTCGCCGTCAAGCCGCATTGTTTTTAAGTACGCTCGTAGTGTCATCTTTATCAACATTATTAATTAATGTTTATATAATATCTCTCCAAATAAAATTGTTTTTATTAGTAGTGATTGCTCTAGGAATCGCCGCTTTTTTCGCCCCTGGCATAGTGGCCTCGCTAGAACGTAAAGCACTGGAGGAGTCGGAACTTCCATTTGTAGCCTCTATGCTTGCTTCCACAACACTGCGGCCGATACAGGCACTACAGAAAATAGGTAGGTCTCAAGTGTTTTACTTTTCAAAGGAAGTCCGATTAATGGGTAAAATTAAGGAATTAACAGGAGCTGATAACTACACAGCGATAAAATTTGTGGTTAAAAACCATCCGAGTAAAAAGGTAGCTGTGTTCCTAGAAGACATAATAATACTGGAGCTTTACGGTAATCCTATTAGAGGTTTACGTGAAAAGATGAAGGAAGCCGTTAGAGAACTTGAGTCCGTGCTTACTAACCTGGAGATAAGCATACCGTTCTTTACAGACATGGTTTTCGGCATGTTGGTGACTGTGCCCGCGCTCACCACACCACTTCTTTTAATGACTAATCCTAATGAAAGTTTAGTAGCTTTTTCATGCATAGTTATTCCCATAATATCTTCCTTAATAATATATTCTGTCTGTGATATGATATATATACCTATATATAATCCAGAAATAAGTCTAATAGAAACATTAAAAATAATTACTCCGCTGATTACCGCTCCTTTAATAGTTTCGGCTTTGAGATCATCTTTACAACTAAATAACTATATCTTAGGAGCATCAATAATATTGGCATCTCTGCCTTCAGCTGCTCTAGCCATGATCCTTTCGAAAAAGACAACCCAGTTAATCGATGATGCTGCCAGACTTATGAGGGATCTTGCAGACATGTTCAGAGACGGCATATCACTAGACATATCCCTGTCTAAAGTCCGAAAAATAGGCAACTACCGATCAGCAATGACTAGAATACTTGAAAAAATAGATAATTTCTCCAATAAGTTAGGCATGGAGCAGGCTCTTAAAATAATTGCAGACGAGAGACTCCCCAGATCAGTGAAATATATTTTTGAATCTTTGAGATTTTGCGCTCTTTACGGAACAAGTCCAGAAGCCTTCACCTCAATAGTTTCAATAGCGGTGACCGTTGCCGTCATAAAGAGAAGAATATCGCAAAAAACGATAATTCATCTATTATATTTTATAATGGGATTAATGATATTGGCCGCGTCCTTAACAATAACTATAAGGTACGTAATAGCCCCGATCTATTCTATTTCAAAGAATACAGAGCTTCAGGTATTCGCCGTGCTCTCGCCTGAAGCAATTAACCGGATGTCAAGCCTAATAAACATAGGCCTCATAGCCTCCTCTCTTACTTTGAGCATTACATTAGGTAAAATCCGTGATGGCTCAGCTGTGTTAGGGGTTAAATACGTCCCTTGGCTCTATGCTCCGGCTCTGTTAACAGTTTATGTTATAGCTGAGCTAGGAGTGTTAGATGGCCTGCTAGGGTGGCGGTTATGGATCCCGGGGACGTAGTGACGATACTGACCTTTATAATATTAGTTTCAGCAGAGATGATGTTAACACAAGTGATGTGTCAGCGCCTGGTATCTGATTTAGCAGAATCAGAATCGACTTTGGCAGTGATAGGAGATGACGATGCTTTAGGAAGTCCGGAATCGATACTGATTAAACCAGACAATATCCTACATGGTGAGTTAGAAGTTGTGGAACTGGTTTATTCTAAACTGTTGTGGAACGGCTCCCTGCTTATCGTGGTGGTCACGTATGAAGACCATTGAGGCGATAGTTATGTGTTTGGTTTTCGCAGTATTCCTAGCCTGTTTATCACGTATTCCCTCTTCCGGCTCTCTTAACTCATTTAACGTTCAATTGCATGCTTATCATGTTCTTGAATTTTTAGATATTCACGGCTATTTAAGTAAAATTATATATTTAAGAAATATAGAAGCGATCAACATGACATTTAGCAAACTTCTTCTGAATAAACCATACAGTTTAACAGTAATAGATCCTGAAGGAAGAGTATATCTTCAGCTATCTGTTGGGCATATTCAAAATGGTTATTCTGCAACATATTTCCTCAGCGGCTATAATGGGTCAGTAGCCCCTCTTCTGGTGATATTATGTATAGACGATTAAAAGGCCAGATGCTGGTTTTGGGCTTAATTCTGATATCGGCATTGTTTCTTAGTAGTGTTATATCAATATATTATTTGACTAACATGCTAAACGTGAACGCGTCGTTCAAGTTAGGGATTCAGGAGAAATGTAGTTTGCTGAGAGAGGCTATAGTTTATGCTTCCACAAAATCAACTAATGTTCAAGAATTTAAAAAATTTGTAACGGAATGGCTTATAATGGCTATAAATAAAAGTGGTTTAGCTAAGAAACCTGGTCTGGATGAGATAGTTCTTGAATCCCTTGAGGTGTCTTATTTAACTGGGGTAAATGGGACTTATTATGCTGGAATGGGTGATGCCTATTATAATGTATCCTGGACTGTTGAAAAAGAAGGGATTTTTATAGATGTAACTGGAGAGCCATATGTTTGTCTGAAAATATATTATATTCATGAACGTGCAGGGGTAAAGATATGGCCAAGACGTTTAGAAGCGTATTCTGGGTCTGAAAGGCTGTATGTGGTGCACATTTCAAACTATACCTATCTAGTTTATATACCTTTATATTATACTAAAGTTATATTAAATGACGATCTAGGAGTGGTTGTTAAAATAGATATAAGTGAGGTGCTGGGCTCATGAGGTCAGAGTTAATAGTCTTGTTAACTATAACTATACTAATAATATATATTTACAGTATATCTCTAAACGTGTTGCCCAAACCAGACGATACAATTAATATAATAATTTTACATAACTCAATAAGTCGAGTATATAAAGTTCCTTATACAAGTATTAAACTTAGGCTGTTTATAAATAATAGGATAATTATAAATGGGAGCGAGATTGTGTTCAAGGGCATGCCGCCGTCATGGTTTACGGAGAACTTTATAGTGGCTAACGCTACATATGGTAAAATATGTTATAAAATACCTATAAACGCGAAATGTGTATTGGACGGTTTCACCGTAATTGAAGTAGCGTCAACGATAAAATCAGGGCGAATAGTTGTCATTATTAAAAGGTTAAAATGGCGGGTTCCCAGCACCATGGTTTCCCAGAGCCTCTCGGACCCCAGTACTCCCAACGGCGGCTGGCGGTTTAACTTCCGCGTTCTGATGAGAGCGGGTGGGACCCGCCAGCTATGGCCGGGAACCCGCCAATCAAAATCTACTCTGGGCATTATTTAAAATTTTCTCAGCTTGTTACTCAACAGGTATCTCATACCATCTTCTTCCCATGATATCCGTTCGTACTTTAAGCTTCCTTCTACGTCCCCCTACTAGAGGTACTAGGAATATTCCGCCGAGGAAACCTCCTATATGCGCCCAGAAAGCTACTCCTGAAAAATATGGTATGGGTAGGGCTAAGGATAATATGCCCAGGTAGAGTTGGTAGAAAAACCATGAGCCTATAAACACTATTGCCGGGACTCTAACTACTAGAGGGAAGAACCCTATGGTTGTGAACACATTTAGAGTCACGTTAGGGAACAACAGTAAATACGCGCCTAGTATTCCTGAAATAGCTCCGGAAGCGCCGACTGCAGGTATACTTAATGGATCGATGACGGAATAGCCTAAGGGTCCATATATGACTATAGGCTCGCTGAACAATAGCTCGATCAATGAATGTATTATACTAGCTAGAATTCCAGAGGCAAAATACATAACTAGATATCTTATTTTGCCAAGACGGGATTCTACGCTGGATCCAAAAACTAAAAGATACAGCATGTTGCCCATTAGATGGGATAGGCTTCCGTGGAGAAACATGCTTGTGACTACTGTATACATGTTTCTACCTAGAAATAGGTCGTGGGGTTTCATGCCAAACGTCTGTATAGCCCAGTTAAATGTTTCCGGTCCCTGCGTGAATAATATAATAAAGACAGTCACATTAATGATGACGAGCCCCCAGGTAATATAAGGTCTACCTACTCTTCTAACACCACTCTCTCCTAGGGGCATCATAATAAATCCACCTGTTTAAGACAGATTAAAGAAACATATAAATGTTTTCAGAAATGTGCTATATACTGTATTTATAAGGTTTTCCGTAGACTTCATCGAAAAATATCTCATTTGGTTTCTTTCTGGGTCTGGCAGACGGGCTTTCGTCTGGAACGCCTATGGGTAGAAGGCATACGACCGATAATTCGTGTGGGGCATCTATGATCTTTTTAACAGCTTCCTCATCGAAAGCGCCTATCCAGCAGGTGCCCAGCCCGAGTTCGACGGCTTCGAGAACCATGTGTTCGACAGCTATCATTGTATCTAATTTATACCATCTAGCCGAAGCTCTAGGATCAGCCAAAGCCACTATGACGACTCCTGCATCGGCAATAAACATTTGATTTCTTGACGCTTTAGCTAGTTCTTTTTTCTTTTCAGGATCTTTGACTACGACGAACCTCCATGGTTGTCTGTTTCCAGCTGAAGGCGCTAATCTTGCGGCTTCTAGAATTTTGACTAGTTTCTCTTCCGGTATTGGCTCGGGTCTATATCGCCTTATACTCCTACGGACTTTAATAGCCTCAAAAACGTCCATGGAATCACCAATGATATTTTTGCACTTTATGATTAATATACTTTGACCTAATGTGAAAAATATTTAGCTGGAGAGATAAATACTGTATTAAATTCGGGTTCTTGTCTTGAGGTGAACGGTTTGAATCCTCGTGACCGTTGCTTGCTCTCGATAAAGCATGAGGAGGTTGACCGGGTACCGCTCGTGATCAGGATAAGGCCCGAGCCTTTAGAAACTGTTAAAAAATTTTTAAACGTCTATGATACAGAAAAGCTCTACACTAAACTTGGAATAGATATAAGGAGCACTGGAATAGGGCTTAAAGGGGGTTACGAGGTTAAAAATAAGCCTCGTGGCGAGGCTGGTTGGGTAATAGAGGTAAATGAAAATGAGCAAATAGAGCAGAGTATTTTCGGCTATAGGATGATTTTTCATAGGCCAAGAACACATTCATATACTTTTATCTACCATCCGCTAAAACATATACCATTAGAGGAGTATTCTTGGCCACAGGTACGTAGAGAGGATTTCGACGCTGTTTTAAGAACTAGAAGGAAATACGAGGACTATTGTCTCTATGGGGGAGTAACACATCTATGGGAGGAGGCCTGGAAGCTCTTGGGTTTTAGTGAAACTATGGTTGCTCTATTTAAAAATCCTGTCATAGTGAAAAGGATCTTAGACAATCTTCATAAAATAAGGATGGAGCAAGCCAGGCTTTTATGCGAGGCGAGAATAGATGTTCTGGTGGATGGCGACGACGTAGGCATGCAAAAAAGCATGATGCTACCTCCTAAAATCTGGAGAACGTTTTTAAAGCCGTATTACAGTGAACTTATAAAACTGTGTCATAGAAAGGGGGTCTTCTTTCTTTTTCACAGTGATGGCTGGATAAAGCCGATAATAAAGGATCTTATAGAGATAGGAGTGGATATTCTTAACCCAGTGCAGCCTGAAGCCATGGATCCTGCTTCTCTACATGAGGAATATGGTGATAAACTATGTTTTGACGGTACGCTTTCAATACAGAGAACCATACCCTTTGGAACACCTAAGGACGTTGCTGAGGAAGTTATAAGCAGGCTGAAGACGATAGGTTATACGGGGCTCATACTAGGTCCCAGTCATGCTATACAGCCGGAAGCGCCTCCTGAAAATATAGTAGCGATATATGAAACGGCTTTAAAATATGGGCAGAAACATTAAACTGTAGCGTTTTGTATGGTTTTGTATCGTTATGCTTCGTGCGTAACACTTATGATGCGTCGTGCTAGTGATTCTCATGAACATGTGGGCGATGGGAGCACTGCTCCAAGCCCGCAGGGAGTAGTGTAGATGGGAGCCCCGTGCCGTTGGGCTCGACAGCCGCCCATGACCCCACGGGGATGAGCCGTGGAGGCGAGCCCTCCAGGCGAGGCTGGAACCGGTGAAGCCGTACCACGATGAAACAGAAAGACACAGAGTGATACGGATAGAGGAAACGGTGAACCCAAAGTATCGTAGATAGTCATCGCTTTCTTATTTACACTTTCCCGCGATAATCGGTGTTAACAGATCCTCTAGATTTCTTTCCAGTCTTTTTGGTTCGGGAACTTTGGTGAGCACAATAATTGTTAAGACGTATGCCAGGAGAGAAACGGTAAAAACTTTTTTCCCGTATGTCTCGTAGAGAAAACCGGCTATAGGGCTAGCAATTGTCTGAATAGCTAGATTCAAAGTCGCGAGTATGCTGAACACAAGGCCCCTGGACTCTAGGGGAACGGCATCTGCTCTATAGACCTGTAATGAAACACTTCTTATTGCAACGCCTAAGTCTAGAAAGACTATGGCTGTGGCTAAGACCAGGGGGTCTTTCCCTAAAATCAGAAGCGTTATCCCTAGCATAGCTAGTATAACGCCTAGACCCATGCCAAGCCGCCGTCCCCATTTATCAATTAATACGCCTACTGCAAAACTGGCTATTATTGCAGTGCCTTTTGAAACCGCTAAAAAGAACCCCACATCAGCCGTAGACATGTGAACAGATTCAACTAGGTATACAACTCTGAAAAGGTAAACAAAGGGATAGGCGGTAGCCACCAGAATATTAAAAGCAGTATACCATTTTAATGCGTACCACGAATAAATAATTCCGTTTTTCAAACTGTGTAGAGCGGGTGTGCTACTAGAGTTTTCCAGGGTTTCAGTGAGTAGGAACGTTCTCAGAATGGCAGCAAAAAGGAAACCTAAGAATCCTGAAAAATACAAAAGTTTCGCAGCGCCTATATTTAGCTGAGCGCCAGATGGCGATACTAGTAGTAATCCGCCTATGAAAGGGGCAAAAATGGTTGGTGTTGAAGCAGCAGCTTCCGATAAGGCATAAGCTAACCCCCTCGTTCTGGAATACGTGCTGTCGGCTTTTAACGCCTGAAAAGCCGGGCCTCGAATCGAGAAGAAGGCGGCTACAATAAGACCTAGTGTGAACCACTGCCAGTTAGGAGCAAAAGCCAGCATTAAAAAGGAAGTCGCCGTACCAAAAGTAGTAAGCCCAACCAAAAGTTTTCTCCCGACTTTATCGGCCATTAAGCCACCGGGTATTGTTACAACCATTTTGACGAGTGATGACAATGAAGATGCAAAGCCTACTATGGTGGCTGATCCGCCTAATGCTATAATGTAGAGTTGTTCATATGGCTTAGTAAGTTGCATGAAGAACCGCATTATGGCGGATGTAGCTACTAAAACAGCGAAATTACGTGTTAAGCCGTGGCCACTATTGCTTTTCACTGTTTCCCATCTCCCTTCCTGCTAGTGCCTAGCGCAGATAGGCAAGTTGCCATAAAAATTTTGTGAAGTGGTGGCTTCTAGGAAACGAGTACTGGGTTAATTAAGTATATTAAACCCAGCTGAATTTCTCTTTAACAGTATTTAAAACTACATGGGTAATCGTGCTTTCAACGTATTCGTGTGAAAGAAGATTTTTAACGAAGTCACTGAGCTCTTTTCTGTTCTTAAACTTAGCGATAACTATAGCATCGGATGTCCCAGTAACATCATAGACTGCGCAGACGTTCTTTTTAGCCGAAACCAGTCTCTCGACCTCGAGTAGACGGCCCTTTGAGATGCTAAGCTCTATAATAGCTGTTAAATCATAGCCAAGTTTTTCATGGTTAACGACAGCAGCATATCCGGTTATAATCCCCGTTTTCTCAAGTTTTTTAACATGTTTTGTCACAGTACCTACTGAAACCTTTAGCTTGTTAGCTAACTCTCTCATGGACTGCCGGCCATCTTTTGTCAGTTCCTCTAGTATTTTTCTATCTAGAGGATCCAGCATCTAGATCCCCGGCCTCATTTTATATATACGATTGTCCACATATTTTAAATTTATTGTGAACAAATGTTCATAATATTAAGAGAAACGTATTAATATAAGCTAAGAAAAGGTTCTAACCATGTGCGCTCTTACAGAAAAACTTGAAAGTATAGGCGTCAAACTAGTCGAAACAGGGGTCGTTGATCTAGATGGGAAACTTCTTATAAGAACACATCCGGTAAAAAGATTCAAAAAGCTTTTGGAAAATGGGTTTAACCTAGACGGGTATTCAATAGGATATTCGCCAATATATGAATCGGATCTACTCGCTAAGCCAGACCCTTCTACTTTAAAGATATATGAGGCCGATGGGGTTAAGATAGCCTTTATGATATGTGACCTATACAGGGACGACTCCCCTCTTGAGTATTATCCTAGAGTAATACTGCGTAAAATCATGAATGAGATAGGATACGATGCTGTGATAGGACCTGAGTTAGAATTCTATGTTTTAGACCTTTCTGGTAATCCGATAGACCAGGGCACTTATATGTCGCCTAGGCCTCTTGATAAGGCTGAGCCCATCAAAAAAATGCTGATATTAAAAGCCTTAGAAGCTGGGTACGAAGTGGAGAACACTCATCATGAAGTAGGTCCAAGTCAGCATGAAATAACCGCTAAAGGCAGAACGCCTATTGAAGCTGCCGACGATTTAATATTTATAAAATATTATATAAGACAACTATTAAACAGTCATGGGCTTAACGCTACCTATATGCCTAAACCATTTACCGGTCGGCCTGGAAACGGTTTACATATACATGTAGATCTACGCAAAAACCATAAACGAGTATTTGGAAGTACAAACAATCCGACAAGAGAGGCATTAAGCTTCATAGCTGGCTTGCTTAAATACGCAGTCGATATATCGGTAGTGACTAATAGCACGGTTAACTCATATAAGAGACTTGTAAAGGGCTTTGAGGCCCCTGTTTACATATGCTGGGGCTACGGAAACCGGTCAACACTTATACGAGTACCTAACGGGAGACGTAAAGCACCACTAAGAATAGAGTATAGAGCGCCTGATCCTCTGGCGAATCCCTACCTGCTCTTCGCCACAATATTGTTAGCAGGGGTTAAAGGTATAAGAGAATCATTAGAGCCGCCAGCTCCGATTCAGGAAAACGTGTATGAAAAGGAGTATAATGATATAGAAACCTTGCCTGGAAATCTTAAAGAAGCGGTCAATAAAAGCGGAGAAATAGTTCGAGACGTGTTAGGGAAAGGATATACACTATATATAAACAGAAAAGAAAAGGAGTGGAAAGATTACTTAGCCTACCTAGAAAAGGAGGGATTATCATCTACGACAATAGATGTGACAAGCTGGGAAAAAGAACGATATCTACTTTTTTAAGCCTCAGCCCTCAACCTGGGGTTAAAGATCTCTTCTAAGGCATGTAGGAACAATATAAACCCAGTCTGCAGTATTATTATGCATACTATAGGGGACATCAGGTAGATCCATGCCTTAGGGTTAACCAAAGCGTTTTGCCGCATAGCGATGTTAATCATAACACCCCAGTTAACCGACGTGAACGGGAGAACCCCTAAGAAGAACAGGCCTACCTGGGAATATATTGCATGTATTATAGATAAGACTAGGTTCATCGCTATATATGGTGATAAATTAGGCAGGATTTCGTTAAACACTATATGTATCCGGCTAAGTCCTAGGCATCTTGCCGCCTCTATAAAGGGGGATTCCTTAATAGATAAGACTTGGGATCTTATGGATCTAGCTAGTCCGGCCCAGCTCACAATACTTATTATCCCAGCTACCTCAATGGGGCTTAAAGCCCGGGGCATGCTCGCAGCGATTATGATCAGTAGCGGGAAGCTTGGAATTATCAGGAATATGTCCGTGATGCTGGTAAGCACAGTATCGATCTTGCCTCCTACAAACCCTGAAAATATGCCTATTGTAAGGGCGATGAATACAGTGATTAAAGCTGTCAGAAAAGCTACTGTTAAAACATCCCTGGAACCATGAATTATTTGGGAGAGTACGTCTCTACCAGCGAAGTCTGTTCCTAGAGGATGTTCTAGCGATGGTGGTAAGAATCTTTTGCCTGGATGGGCTGTTCTGTCTAGCGGTACTATAATAGGGCCTATGGTCGCCATACCTGCAAAGATTAATATTATTATAAAACCGGTGAGTGAAGACGGGCTTTTAGAAATGATTCGCATAATGTTCCGAAGGCTCTTAAGCCGTTGCTTAACCTGGGTCTTTTCATAAATGGTTTCCATTTTACTCTCCTCCTGTCCTTACTCGTGGATCTAATCTGCTGTAAAGAAGCTCGGCAAGGAAGTTCGCTAGTACGACTGCAGCCGTCGTTATTAAGAAGCATCCAGACATCAACGTATAGTCTCTTCTTGAAATACTTAGGCTTAAGTATCGCCCTATTCCAGGGTATGTGAAGATCGTTTCTATGAACGTGACTCCTCCAAACATGTAGCCAAGAGAAATGGCCAGTCTTGTGAAAAGAGGAAGAAGAGCATTCCTGCCAACATATGTTAGAACTATTCTGTGTTCAGGCAGGCCTCTGGCTTCGGCGGCTTGAACATAGTATTCACCTAGAACCGATGTTGTGCTGCTTTTCATAGCTAGCATCCAGCCTCCGAAGGTGGTTACAAAGTACGTGAACATCGGTAGGGCGGCATGATGAAATATGCTAGCGATAAATTCCAAATTTAATCCAGGCGTGACGTATGGGTCGTAAGCGCCGGCGACAGGGAACCATTTAAGCTGTATCCCGAAGAACAACGCGAATACGACACCTATAGCGTAGGAGGGCAAACCACCAGTTACTGAGGCCAGAAGTGATAAGGTTTTGTCAAGCAAGGATCCCCGTCTGTAAGCCATATACATTCCTAGGATTATTCCTACCGTAAAGCTCGTAAGGAGAGATATTGAGACTATGAATACTGTCCACGGGATGCCGAAGGCTAGGATTCGTGTGACTGGCGAGGCTAGAGTGATAGATTTGCCGAGGTCTCCATGAAGAATGCCTGATATGTACTGAATGTACTGAATATGAAGTGGTTCATTCGGTATGAATGGTACCATGCCAGCTACTGCTGTAACAGCTTCTTCATATGAATAGCCCATACTCATAAGTTCATTAATCAGGATATCTATCGGGTTCCCAGGCATCATTCGTACTAGGAAAAAATTTATTGTTACAGCTGCCCATAGGGTTAAGCCTAGGGTTGCGAGTCTTTTAATTAGCCATTTCATGGCAATCCTAACCCCTGAACTAAAGGTTAAGGACGTTAGAAAAAAGGTGTTATTTAGGTTTTTTGGCGTTTATTTAAGAGGCGGTTCTACGCCGCAGCATGTAGAAGGCTATCACTACTATCACTATGATCGCTATTACAACTCCAGCATAGAGCTCTACTGGAGGACGTTGTTCAGCAAAGACTGCTTTAACCACGTGACTGTTGTCCATCGTTATGGTTAGTGTAGGCGTTTTTCCAGCTTCTTTTCCATCAACAATCCACTTCTCAAAGTTATAGCCGCTGGCTGGCGTGGCTTTAATAGTTACTGTCTCGCCCCTTGTATACTTGTAGGTGCCAGGCGCCGGGTTTGTCGTACCGCCTTCGCTGGGCTCAACAGATATTTCAAGCTGTATAATGGGCTTCAGCATGTTCCATCTAAACAGATAGCTTAAGCCGTGAGCCGCATAAGAGGCGAGTCCAGCCCAGTAAGCGTATTCTTCCTCCGAATCAGGCCAGCCAGCAAACTTCTCTTTGTTAAAAGCTATTATTACAGGCCTTGTAAAGAGGGGTAGTACCGGTACCTGGTCTCCTGTTATGTAAGCTAATGTGGCGAATATATTATAGTATTCCTCTCTAGACAGTTTAGCGGGATACAGCGGTATCTTCCAGGCCAAATCAGTTACGTTGACGGGTTTATCCGACCAAGGCACCCTCTGAAGTTCTGGGAAGCCGTGGCCTGGATAGAGCTTATTATACTTAACATAGTATTCGTCAAAGCTGAATCCGGGGCTGGCAAATACTCCAACACCTATATCATATCTGCCCTGATAGAATGGGCCGTCACTAGCCCAGTACGCACCAGTTTCCATAGTTCTAATATTAATCTTTATTCCAACCTTCTCCAGCTGGGCTGCCAGGACCTCGCAAGTCTCAGGCTTCAGCCATCCGTCAACAAGTAGTTCGAACTCTAGCTTAGTACCGTTAGGAGTTACGTATATGCCGTCAGCACCCTTCTTGAATCCGAGGCTCTGCAGGATTTCCTCGGCTTTAGCTGGATTGTACTCGTATCTGAACTGTTTAAGGTACTGCTCGAAGAAGGTCTCGTTGATGTATCTGTCTAGATAGTAGTTGGAGAACCCTATGATGTATTCCTCTGGTATGCCGCCTATCGGGAACTCTACCCATGCCAGCTCTGTACGATTAATGGCGTAAGCGAAGGCTTGTCTAACCTCTTTAAGGCTTAATGGATAAACCCTCTTGTTAAAGTATAGGCATGGGCCTAGTGGTCTCCTTATTTTCACTGTGCCTACCCATGGCCTCTTCATTAGCTCTTCTAGTTGCTCCGGTGTTGGTGTGCCCCAATACCAATCTATTTTGCCGTCAAGCAACAATGCCCAGTACACGTCGCCCGACGTGGTTCTCTGTATATGTATCTCGTCTATTGGCGGTTCACCATTCCAGAAGTCCTTGAATTTCTCTAGTATTATCATGCTCTCGGTTACAGACTTAACCTTATAGGGACCGTAGCCTATAAGTTGATCTGGCCTGTAGTCCATTAAGTCCTTCCGTATATCCTCAAACTCGCTTGGGTTCGTGAATATGTCATAGCCCTGTCTTATTTTTTCGAGAACGCGTTCGGCGAATTGACCATACTGTTTATAAGGTACTAGGATATAATGCCAAAGTACATAGAACGGGACATAGTCATTGGGCTCTTTCATGTAGAATATTAGGTGGTAATCATCTACAACCGTGATGTTCTTAATGAATTTCCATGGGCGATCCTTTCTGAGATATAGACAGTACCAGGTAGCTATAACGTCTTTAGCTGTTAACTCGGTGCCATCATGCCATTTAACGCCCTTTCTAAGTTCGAGCTTAAATACCATGTAGTCATCGGATAAGGACCAGTTCTTGGCTACGCCTGGAACATAAGTGTCATTAGCCTGGAAGTAGTGTGTAAGAGGCGTCATTACAAGATCAAAAACCCATGGGAGATTCCCTGGAGCAAAATAGTTAAAATGACCAACTGGTGGGGGCTCATAGTTGGCTCCAAAGTTAAATACTATGACTTGATCCTGGGGAGCTGAGGACGTGGTAGGCAGCATTATTCCAAACCCTAGGAAAACTGATAGTAGTAAAACCGCTAAAATAGCGCTTACCTTAACAGATTTCACGCGCTCTCACCGAACTTAACTTAGGTCAAATTACTAATAAGTGTTTTGGCCTTTCTTATACGTACGTAATAGGAATATTTAAGAATCCCTAGAAAATTTTTTCCATAGCGAGATATTAAGATTCCTTAAAATATTCGGCAAAATGACAAGCGACAACCCTGTCATTTACCTTGATAAGTTCGGGTCTCTCTTCCTCACATATCTTCTTAGCATATGGGCATCTTGTATGGAACTTACATCCAGAGGGAACCTCGGTAAGCCTAGGTATATCCAGGCTTTTAAGAGGTGGAAGTCCTTTTGATCTAGCTAGCTTGGGATCAGGAACAGGCGAGGCCTCCACTAGCACCTTTGTATATGGATGAATTGGATTACGGATAACATCGTCGCCTTTACCCAGCTCGACAATGCTGCCTAGATACATTACCGCTATTTTACCTCCGCCTTTAACAATGAAGTATCTAGCGATGCCTAGATCATGGGTTATGAAAAGGTATGAAACTCCAAATTTCCTTTGTATATCAAGTAAAAGATCAATCACGCCAAGTCTCAGAGAAGCGTCTAGCATCGAGACCGCCTCATCCGCTACTATATATTTAGGATTCACTGAAATTGCTCTGGCAATAACTATTCTTTGCAGCTGCCCTCCGCTCATTCGTGAAGGATAACGATTAAGGAAATCCGTAGGTGGGTTTAAACCTACTAGTGATAGCAACTCGGCAGCTTTTTCAAAAGCCTCTTTCTTACTCTGAACAATGCCGTTTTGAAGCAGAGGCGCTGAAAGAGTTTGAAAAATTGTACGAACTGGATTAACGGCTGAATAGGGGTCTTGATGAATTATTTGCGCGTTACGTCGGAACTTCTTAAATTCTTCCCTAGACATAGACCATATGTTTTTACCTTGAAACCGGATTTCTCCCCGGGTTGGCTTAAGCAGGCCAAGCGTTATCCGTCCAAGAGTACTTTTACCGCTTCCGCTTTCACCTACCAACGCTATGTTCTCGCCCTCCTTTATGTCGAACGTGACGTTGTCAACGGCCACTATTTGCTTCCTACCGCCTCTTAATCCTCCTACTTTGAAAATCATAGTTGCGTTTATAACCTCTATCAGTTCACCGCTCATTTATCTCCCTCCACCTATGGCACGCTATTAGTCTACCTTCGTTAACAGGCTCCAGTTGGGGTAAAATCCTAGTGCACACATCTATTTTATACGGGCATCTTGGATGGAATCGGCAACCTGGAGGTAGGTTAACAGGGTCTGGCGGTAGCCCAGGTATAGGTTTAAACTTTTCCACGTCTCCGGTTGTGCTTGGAATAGAGCTTAAAAGAGCCTTGGTGTAAGGATGCAGTGGATTGTAAAAGATGTCCTCTACATCCCCTATTTCAACTATCCTTCCAGAATACATCACAGCTACACGATCAGCTATTTCGGCAACGGTCGCTATGTCATGTGTAATAAATATCATGGTTATGTTCTTTTCCCGTTTTATCTCTGCTAGTATTTTAACGAAGAATTTCTGGGTGAGGAGATCCAGCGCTGAGGTAGGTTCATCCAGTATAACTAGCTTAGGATCTAGGAGAAGAGCCATGGCAGAGATCACTCTTTGCTTCATGCCACCGCTAAGTTCATGCGGATACCTTCTCAAAACCGTTTCACTATCAAGCCTAACCATGCTTAGTAACTTAGTCGCCCGTTTAAAGATGCTTTTTTTATCAGTTTTTTCATGAGCCAGCACTGTGTCAACCATATGGTCTGAAACTTTAAGGATAGGGTTAAGGGAATTTAAGGCTCCCTGGAAAACTATAGATACTTCCTTCCAGCGATATCTTCTCAGCTCTTTCTTATTAAACTTGAGAACGTCTCTTCCCTCAAAAAGTATTTTCCCACTTCTAATTATCTCATTTGGATCAGTAAGTTTCAGTATAGCGTGCGCAAGAACCGATTTACCGCATCCGCTCTCCCCAACCAAACCTAGGCATTCACCTCTGTATACGTCGAGGTCGAGGTTATCGACAGCTCTCAAAATGCCTCTAGGCACTCTGAATTCTATTGTTAGACCGCGTATTTGAAGTATGGGTTCTTTTAAATCGCCATGTCTAGAGTTATACATTATTAACCACATTCCATCAATGGAGTTAGCGAAGGGTTTTTACTTAAAAATCTTTAATAAATTTTATGGAACCGACAATCGGTAGGATAGCGTTTCAGTTAGGCTTGACAGTGCTTATCCTTGCTTTGATACCATTGCCATTACTGATAGTTGAACCCCGGTCTCCTGAATTTATCGTAGATTTAATAGCTATCACCGTCACAGTAGTATTCCTACTAGCTGTAGTATGGGATGTGAGAAGGCAGTCACGTAAATACGTATCAGTAAATCCATGATATATATTTTATAATTTAATTTTTATAGCATCAAGCATATCTTACAGTTCCTCAAACAAATATTGGGGGATGAAGAGGCCGTCCCAGACAGCTTATATGTGCTGAACTCGCGACGAGCTGACCCCGGTTCTACGTGTAGCATAGAGTTAGGTATTAATGAATTTTAAAAACATTGAAAAATAAATTAATTAATAGTTATTTAAAGACATTTTAATTTAGATTATTTTACTCAGTGGAATATTTAACTACCTTAGTTAACTTACTGGGATTATCGGGGTTAAGGCCACGTGAAACAGAGATATAGTAAGCCATTATTTGAACAGTTTTTATAACAGGGAAAATAGATAATTCCTCAACGATATTTGGAAACTGTATCACATCAGTTGCAAAGTTACCGACGTCGACGGAGTCACCAGCTATGGCTATGACCTTAGCGTTATAATTGACGAGTTTCTCTATAGTTTTTTTCGACCTGGCTAAACTTTCGGTTGTGGGAAGATATATTATAACGGGGGTTTCCTCGTTTACAAGTTGAATAGGACCGTGTAAAAACTCCCTGACAGCGAACCCCTCGGCATGTATCATGGCAGCTTCTTTAAACTTTAATCCGGCTTCGAGCGCATTGGCGTAATTAACGCCTCCGCCAAGTATAAATATATTATTAAATTTATTGTACTTAATTATAGTATCATGTATTTCATTTTCTTTATTTATAACTTTGTATAATATGTCTGGGACTTCTTTAAGTTTTTCAAGGAAGACATCAGCTTTATCAGATAATGCAAAGGCCATATAACAGACCACTGCTAACTGGGCATCGTAAGTTTTAGTTGCTGTGACAGCGTTTTCTTTTCCAGCCTGTGTTATGAGAGAAATATCAGATAGTTTCGTAAGGCTGCTTCCCGCTGTATTAGTGATACCTATTATAAAGCTTCCCTTTTTCCTGGCTTCTTCGACAGCCCTTAACACGTCACTGCTTTCACCTGATTGGGAAATGGCTATGATCGCATGATCTGAATCGGCTAAAGGAGTCCAATTTTCAAATTCCGAGGCTGGCACGGCTATAAAAGACGTCCCGGTAAATCTAGACATCAGGAGACTTAAGACTAGACTAGCATGGAAACTTGTTCCGCTACCTACTATAAATCCCTTATCGATGTTTTCTTCTTTAAAAAACTCAACTACTTTTTCGATAGTTCGAGTATTTTCCGAAATACTTTTGTGTACAGCATTGCAGCCTTCCCTAATTTCCTTTATCATAAAATGCTCGGGCAATCTAAACCACCGGGCGATATAGCGTCTCAAGAAGTAAAAAAGTTATCTGTACGTCTATGTCTTGTGGCAATAAGCAAATTAGGGATATAGGCATAGTTTCTATATGGGGGAACTTAATGTTAACACCTGAGCAGATTGAGAAAGCTAGAAGAAAAGCGGTCGAGATGTTGAAACGTGCTGGCATAGTTGTGACGGAAGAAGAAATAAGAAATATGGAGATAACGGATTTCGGGCTTGGGGATTTATATACTATAGGATTACAAATAATAGTATATATAAACACTGAAAGGTATTGTGCAAAGGAGCTTATACTTTTCCCAAGGCAGACATGTCCCGAACATAGACATCCACCTATAGACGGTAATCCAGGTAAACAAGAGACCTTCAGATGCAGATGGGGTACAGTATATCTCTACGTCCCTGGGCCGCTAACGCCAAATCCTAAAGCTATAATCCCAAAAAGCAGAGAACAATATTTTACTGTGAAACATGAAATAATACTCAAACCTGGGCAACAATATACTATACCACCAAATACACTACACTGGTTCCAAGCAGGAGATGAAGGCGCTATAGTTTCAGAGTTCTCGAGCCAGAGCATAGATGAAAAAGACGTTTTCACAGACCCAGATATAATCAGGGTGCCTCCGAAGGATTGAGGCGGTTATTTTGAGTAACACAGTAATATGGCAGCTATTGGCTAGTCAAATATTGCGAGCAGTCGACACCCTAGTTAACGATCCCGTAGAATCAGCTAGCTTGGAAAAAGAGAGGGAACGTCATCCATTGGTGATGTATATTGAAAAGGAACTTAAACAAGTATTCAGGCCGGAAGGAGGTATAGACTGTCCAGAACTAGAAGCCTTAATAACCGATATGATGAACTGTAGCCCTGAGAAATTAAACCAGTTAATAAACCTATTAGTGAAAAAGTATTATAAATTTAAAGGAAAATCTCAGGACATTGGCAGATATTTTACGCCGATAAGGGAAAGGGAGAGCGGATTAACTAAAATAAGGTTTTACAATGTTACTTTATAAAAGTAAAATTATTATTTTTCATAATTTTGAATCCAAGCTCCTAAGCGCTAACCGTTTGGCTTCCATTCTATGGATATGCCAAGGCATCCTGCTGAAGGGACAGGCATAAATGCAGAGTCCACAGCTACGACCCAGCATAGCCCAAAATGAATAACATTTAACAGGGTCGATTCTCCATTTCAAAACCCCTTTTTGGCCAGCGCCACCGCTCCAGGAAGGCGGACCATACGGTATTGCACCAGCAGGGCAATTATCTGCGCAGATACAGCAATCCATGCATTTATCCCAAAGACCAAAACTTATAGGTCTATCAGGGTTAAGAGGAGCGTCTGTAAAGACCTTAGCCAACCTAACTCTAGATCCATATTCAGGTGTAACCAGCAGGCCTGAACGTCCTAACTCACCTAGACCGGCTAGGACAGCAAACGGTATTGAAAGTCCTCCTTCATTACCCTGAGGCAACGCGTGATATCCAAGCCGGGAAAGGAATTCTGCAAGTTGCAATGAGGAAGTAGACATCCTGGAGTATCCTAATCCTACCTCAGCTGATAAAACCGGCGTACTTGAAGCTCCGGGATCCATTTCAAACCCTAGAACTACTACGTATTCAGCCCTGAACGGCAACTTAAATTCCTCATAAAGCCATTTGTCATCGACGGGAGCCACGCCAACCAAATCGGCGCCGTAAAACATAGCAACGCGTTTTACAAGGGCTGTGAAAAGAGAGGGATCTACATCAACTCTCTCAACATTTTTTGCAACGCCTCGTTTATGTGTCCCATATAAAGACCAAGCTCCTCCGATAATTCCTTGCTCTATTAAATAACGGCCCTTAATCCCGCTATCTCTCGCTTCCTCGGCATGTATTAAAATACGGCGTCTAGCCGTCTCAAACACGGTTGATTTACGCGAATAGCGTCTGAACGACTTATCTATTCTATACGGGGGACCATCCAGGACCTTAACATTTAATGACGACCTAACCAATTTAGAGAACAGTTCCTTTTCCAGAACACGGACAACGCCCAGCTTCTCCCAAAGCTCCTCAATATCTCTCTTTTCAATTCTCATATTTCCTAGAAAGCATTGATTTAAAAATAAACGCTTGCCATTAAAACAAGCACGATTAATAAAGCCAGTAAATTAAAATACTTAAGTACATGGTTATAGCACGGGAGGTGTTCTCCGTGAAAAGCAAAGCAGTTGTCTTCTTCGGATCCACTAAAACCGCTAAGGCGTCAGCCGACAACTCGCTTGCTGGCAAACTTCAGAAGATACTCAATGAACTAGGACTTAAAGAAGCAGTTAAAGGGAAAAAAGTAGTTGTGAAAATGCATCTAGGCGCTAATCTGTCATTCAGCACTGTACATCCCTTCCTGGCGCATCTAATAATCAGGACGATCAAAGAAGGAGGCGGTGACCCATTCATAGTAAACATAATGGAGCAGTACAAAGACGCTTGGACTAGAGGCTATACTGCAGTAACCCTGGGATGCCCAATATATCCTGTGGCAGGCCCTAAAGACAGATACTACATAGAAAAAGAAGTTAATTACAAGAGCTTAAAAACCATTAAAATGGGCGGCTTAATGACCGAAGCAGACGTCCTAGTAACAGTCTCACACGTAAAAGGGCATAATACGTGTGGGTTCGGTGCAGCAATAAAAAATCTAGCTCTAGGTTGCTATACTCAGGAAACTAGATGGGGGCTTCATAGGGTAATGCAGTACGATCCATACTGGTTCCCTGCTGAACGCGCTGATTTAAAAGAACATATTGAAAAACTAATTAAGGCTTGTCCTTATGGCGCAATAAAGTATGAGAAAGAAAGGCTAAGAGTAATTTTCGACATATGCAACCAGTGCATGCGCTGCGTCAATGTCGACGAGGATGGTTGTCTGAAGATAAAGCTTGAAAACTTCGCAAGCTTCCAAGAAGCGATGTCGATAACCACGGGGTTCGTACTAGAACATTTCGATCCTGAAAACACATTCTACATAAACGTGGCCCTGGACATAACCCAATACTGTGACTGCTGGGGCATAACTACAGGCAATATACTTCCCGACCTAGGCATACTAGGGTCTAAAGACATAGTCGCTATAGATAAGGCATCTCTCGATCTGCTCAAGAACAAACCTTTAATCGAGGAAAACGTTTCAAACAACTTGGAAATAATACGGGATCCTCGCCTTCATCCATTCGCTAGAATACATGGACCGTATAAGGATCCATACCTACAGGTTAAATACTGTGAAGAAAGGAAGCTGGGCACCTCCAATTACGAGATAATAGAGGTTATGCCTGCGGGCAAACGGAGAACTCTGCCACCAGCCAGCTTTCCAGAGCCACTAAAGATATACTAAGCCACCTGTAAAAATAAGCTAGAATGATGAGGAAGAGACGAGCTGAAATGTGAAGAAACTGTCTCACTCTGACGATACTTTAACGACTTCATGAAAAACCATTTGATGCTGATTTTATATATTGAAAATTTTTCCCTGTTAATGGTGGGTCTTGATGAGCGGTTTAAAACAGGCGTTATCACTCTGGCAAGCCACGATGTTCGGCATAGGCCTTATCCTAGGCGCCGGTATCTACGCCGTTATTGGACGCACAACAGAATTTGCTGGACCTATGATATGGGTTTCCGTATTGCTAGCCGGACTGATAGCGCTGCTCACAGGCTTAAGCTACGCTGAACTATCCGGTATGTATCCCCGAGCATCCAGTAGCTATTTTTACGTCAAACAGGCTTTTCCCGGCAAAGAAGGTTTAGCTTTCCTTGTGGGCTGGATGATATTTTTCGAAGCAGCCAGCGGAGCAGCCACAGCATCCATAGCCTTCGCCGAATATCTTTCAGCCCTCCTAAACTTAGGGAGCTGGCTATTGGTACCTATAAGCCTAGTATCTATAATTCTATTCTCCGTCATAAACTGGCTTGGGATCGAAGAGAGCAGTAAGGTAAATGTGCTATTTACAATAATTGAAGCGTCAGGCCTGTTAATGGTAATAGTGCTCGGCCTCATACTAGGCCCTGTTAGTCCTAACTACTTCACATCACCACCTAAAGGCTGGCTTGGCATACTACAAGGAGCCGCACTGATATTCTTCGCCTATGTAGGCTTTGAACTCATGGCAACAACCAGCGAAGAAACAATAGATGCAAGCCATACGGTGCCCAAAGCCATCTTATCAGCATTAACATTATGCAGCGTCCTTTACGCTTTAGTAGCTATAGCCGTGGTCAGACTTCTGCCATGGGAAGTACTCGCAACGGTGGAAGCTCCTTTAGCAGTGGCCGCTCAGAAAGTTCTCGGGGCCTCAGGCTGGCTAATACTGGCATTCATAGCTCTTTTCTCAACATCTAATACTATTCTAGGCTTTTTAGTTTCATCCTCTCGTATTGCCTACGGTATGGCATATGACGGTATGCTGCATAAATCATTAGCATTTACAGATAGCAACCGAGGCACGCCGCGCAACACCGTGATACTAGCAGGTGTGATAGCATCGTTTGAAGTCCTAGTAACAGGTATCGCTGGAGGTAAAATCATAGATGCAGTAGCTAAGGCCAGTAATCTGGGGGCTTTAATAGCGTTCATATTCGTCAATATCGCTACAATAGTACTCAGACGTAGGGAAAACATGGATAGACCGTTTAAAATCCGTGGTGAAATTAAAGGAGTACTTATACCTCCACTAATTGGTACTGTGTTATGTATACTAATCATAATACTAGCGTTTCATGAGCCACTGGTATGGTGCATGACAACTGCCGTGGTCATCATAGGTTTATTTGTTAGGAAAAGTCTTTCAAAACAGGGTGTCCGTGGACAGAACTAAGCTTAATCCTAGGTTTTTGTTAGGAATATCCGTGAAAGCTCGGGTGAACCCTTGCTTTCCACGGCTTATTCCCAACTTCACCTAGGATTAGCTGTCCTGTCCACGGACGATTAAATAATTTCCCTTATATATTATTAAAATTTAAAACATTATCAATTTCTGCAGCTTAAATTATAATATTTTGAATATTTTTCATGAAAATATGTTATATCACGGAAAATGTTTAATACCGGTCTTTTGAATATTAATAATATAAAATTAATATATAAAAATGTAATTTATTTTGGTTTCCATGATTGTGGCAAATCAGCTAAAATTGCTATCTTGCTTCTACCGAAAAGTAAAAATTAGAGCCCCGGGCGGGCTTCGAACCCGCGACCACGGGCTTACGAGGCCCGCGCTCTACCAACTGAGCTACCGGGGCTCAGCTATAAAATCTTGAGGAGAATATTTGATAAGTTTTACGCAGATTATAATTTTAATAATATTTAATACTGTTGAAAAAGTTATAAATATTATATGCATATAGTCGTCTGTTGGACCTACTTATTAATAAAATATAGTCGAAAAGGCATATTTTAAATTAAAAATTAGATAAATAAACTAAAAATAAAATTAAAAATAGTTAAATAGATGATAATTTTTATTAAGAGGCCAAATAAAAAATAGCTGGGTGTAAGGCTTGAGTAAAATAGCTGTAAGTAGAACAGACGTGGATGAAGATGTTGAAAGGAAAAGAGTTCTAGGATGGGTAGTTGATTTTACATTGCTTAAAAATGGGCTAGTTAAGCTGAAACTTAGGCGATCCGGCGAGATTAAAGAGCTGTTATTGTCCATAAATCAAATAGATCGGCTAACTCGTGAAAGTGCTGTTGAAATAGAAGGCGTCTGGAACGGCGATGTACTGAAGGTTGAAAGGTTTAAAGTTCTTGTAAAGGCACCTGAAAAATTACCAGTGGACACCGTTTCGCCGCCTGTAGATAACCCAGTGATTTTCGCTAGATATAGTTTTCTTACTATTAGATCGCCTAAAGTGGTAGCTACTCTTAAAATACAGCAAAGAATTCTGCAGTATATAAGAGAATATCTATATGATGTAGGTTTCACTGAATTATTACCTCCTATGATAAGTCCTTGTAGTGATCCAGGTTTAAGAGGGGCTAAGAAGTTACGTACTACCTTATACGGAAGAGAATACGAGTTAACATCGAGTGTAATAATGTTTAAGCAGGCTGCTGTAGCAGCCCTAGATAAAATATTCTTCGTTGCTAGAAACGTTAGGGAAGAGCCCCCCAGCAACCTGTCAACGGGCAGGCATCTGTGTGAATTTACTCAAATAGACCTCGAATGCGCTTTTGCTAGCATGTGGGATGCCATAAAGATAGCTGAGGGCATGCTTAAACATATGTCGGAGCGGCTTATTGAGGAATATGGAAAGAAGCTAGAGAGGATAAATCCTAGTTTCACGCCGTTTAACCCTCCGTTTAAAATAATTAAATACGAGGACGCTGTTAAAATTCTTGAAAAAGAAGGAATTATGACCCCGGTAGGTGGTGAATTTACCCAGGAAGGTGAAACTGCTCTTTCAAATATTATAAAGGCTCCCTTCTGGATAGTGAACTTCCCTAAGTCTGCAAGAGGATTTTATTATCTTGAAGAACCTGATAAGCCAGGATATAACAGGGATTTCAACCTCATACTGCCTTCAGGCTACGGCGAGGTTATAGATGGTGGTGAAAGAGAATATCGATACAGCAGGATAATAAGCAGGCTTAAAGAACTAGGCGAGCCTCTTGAAAAATATAATTGGTTCTTGGAACTTTGCCGTATAGGGATTCCGCCCAGTTCCGGTTTTGGTCTTGGGTTGGAAAGATTAACCCGTTACATTCTTGGGCTATCAGCAGTATGGGAAGCTACGCCTTTTCCCAAAATACCTGGCGTTGCAGCGGCTCCTTAAATAAATGCTAATTAGGGTGGCGTTGATTTTTATCTCGGTGGAAGTGATTGACGGATTTAAGCGTAAATATCGCAGGGCTACGCTTTAAAAACCCGGTTATAGTAGCCTCGGGAACACCTACTCATGATATACCTCAGATAGAAAGATGCTTTAAAGAGGGGGCTGCAGCAGTAGTTACTAAAACTATAACTTATGCGAGACTACACCAGCTTCAACCAAGGCCACGTTTTCACGTAGTGTACCCGAGATCTATAGGCAAGGGATATTTTTCGCTATACTCAATAGAGTTAATGTCTTGTTTCCCACCGGAAAAATGGTCAAAAAAATTAAGAGAGATAAAAAATATTTCTAAAAAATACGACTCTATAGTGATAGCGAGCATAGCAGGTAGAAACCTAGATGAATGGTCCCGGTTAGCTAAACTCGTGGAAGAAGCGGGGGCTGATGCCATAGAGCTCAACCTGTCATGTCCGCACGTAGAAGAAGGCGAAGGTACAGAGATGGGTAAGGTGGCTGGAAGTGACCCAGAAACTGCAGGGAAAATCGTGAAAAATGTTAAGGAGACAGTAAGTATACCG
>CAYSTQ010000002.1:0-29291 GCA_964433855.1 uncultured Thermoproteales archaeon | reverse complement strand
CCAGAAAGGCCATAGATCTTAAACTCTTCATCGCTGCGGACAACACCAATCCTAGACCACGGACACCCAGTAGAGGACAGTAAACGCTCGAACTCCGCGGCTCTTTCCCCCTCAATCTCCAATAAGAATCGACCATTACTCTCAGAAAATAAGATATAGTCATCTCTGAAAACGTCATTCCGGATAACATAGTTGAGCCAAACCTCAATGCCGTAATCACTTGAAAGAGCCATCTCGGCCAAGGCCACGCCTAGTCCCCCCTCTGACAAATCATGGCAAGCCTTGACAATACCTAGGTCGATAGCCTTGGTCACACACTCCATAATCCTCTTAGATATAGAGGGCCTGACTTTTGGGACGTGACCGCCTAAAAAGCCTTTAAGCCTGAAATACTCTGATGCCCCCAGCTCCGGGTAAGTGCTCCCCAAGAGATATATCGGGTCTCCCGGCTCCTTAAAATCTAACGTGATACGTCTTCTAACGTCGGGTATTACGCCGACTGCTGTGACGAGCAGCGTTGGAAGCACAGGGCCGAGAGGCGACTCGTTATAGAGACTATCCTTACCCGATATAAACGGCGTCTCGAAAGCCTTAGCGAACTCGTAACATGCTTGAACAGCCCTTAGCAGGCCGCCAAGCCTGTCAAGCTTCTCCGGATTACCCCAGGTAAAATTATCTAAAATAGCTATGCGGCGGCCACCTACAGCCACATTGTTCCTCAAGGCCTCCTCAATGCTTGATGCCGCCATCCAGTACGGGTCTAGGAGGCTATACTAGGGCTTTAAGCCTACTGACACCACTACACCCTCCCAAAGATCATCCACTGGTTTAAGCACTGCAGCATCGCTAGGACCGCCATACCTGCCGTGAAGGGGCTTCACAACGGTGTTCCCCTGAACCTCATGATCATATGTTCTAACCACACACTCTCTACTGGCGACATTCGGCGATGCAAGCAACGTAAGCAATTCCTCACCCAAGTCTTTAGGCATTGGAATATTTGGTTCAGGATAGCTAGGCGGACTCCATGTAGCTACACGCACCACGCATGGAGGATGCGTAAGAAATTCAACATCTAGGCTAGCCACAGAATAACCGTTAAAATAGACTTCTAAGACCCCGTCAAAGGTGAACTCGCCAATTACAGAAGCCTCAACCTCCTCTTCCCGGGCTATCTCTAGAACCCTATCGACGTTATCTCTCGGTACGGCTACAAGCATCCTTTCCTGTAACTCGGAAATCCATATTTCCCAGGGAGCCATCCCAGGCTCCCTGAGGTGAAGCCTGTCAAGAAACACTTTTACGCCACCCCCGCATCCTTTAAGAGCTGATCCCGAGACAGTTTACCCGAGGTAGCATACCTGACATGTCCTATGCCGACGCCCCCAGCCATATCCTCAGCTTTTTTCCTCAGCCAGCCCCAGTCCAAATCAGCGAGTAGCCCCAGACCCTTATACACTCTAAACCCTTTTTTAAACGTCAATACACCATGGGACTGCTGCCCTCTATGGCTTAACGTCAGAAGAGCCCAGTATATATAGGGGGTGACGTTCTCCCCCTTCAGGCTAACCATACCAAATACGCCGCAGCTTTCCCTAACGGCCACCAGCAATCTTAGACCCCCTCCTCAATCCCCTTAAGCCCCAGGTCATCTACGCTTTTCAGCCCGGTTATCACCTCGTAGGCCCCCTAACCCGGAGCGCCACCTGCCGTATAACTGGCCATGGAAGCGTAGGTGGCTGGCCACCCCTTCTGTCCCAGGTTCTTGCCAGATAGGTTCTGAGGAACTCTTTGTCTAAGCAGAAGCTCTCCTGCCGTCTACCCGGCCTATAATACTTGGCGCTCCAGATCCGAGCCGAGTCATGTGTAGGCGGCTCATCTATCTGTATAAGGCCACCCTTAAACCTGCCAAACTCCAGCTTAACGTCGGCAATTATAACACCAGCCTTTAACGCCTCATATGTGTAGAATTCATACAGTTTAAAGCACGCCTCCTCCAGCTCGCTCCACTCGTCCCTGGAGACCAAACCCCGTGAAACCGTTTCCTCCTTAGAGACCTCCTCGTCATGACCGGAATCGCTTTTAGTAGTTGGGGTCAGTATAGGCTCAGGAAGCTTCTCCGCGAGAGTTAGCCCCTCCGGCAGTCGGACGCCGGAGATGACTCGGAGGCCCCTAGAGTATGCTCGCCAAGCTGAACCATACAGGTATCCCCGCACAATCCACTCTATATCTGTTCTCTCCGCCCGGACGACTCTAAGAATCCTCTCGCCGATCTGCTCCATGAAGTGGTTAGGGAATATGGATGCGCTCTTCCTGAACCAATAAGCCGACAAAAGACACAAGTAAACACCCTTGTAAGGTATCAGGGTATTTAAAACTACGTCGAATGTCGAAACCCTATCAGTGTGTACGAGAAGGAGATGTCCATCTTCAACATATATGTCTTTAACCTTACCTCTTCTCAATAACCTATTCTCCCTACGAGACCTACGTATAGCCAGGGCTTCTCCCTCTTCCCTAAATGGATCCGGCATAGGCTCGGCCTCGTAGACGATGCCTCGGTCCATGCGTTGCACCTCTGTTTCACATTTTAATGTTTAAATTAAAAAATATATTTAAGCATTTTTAAACATTATAATGATGAAAAAACTAATAGTTATAAACCGCGAGAATAAAATGGTGGCGGAACGCTTGGAAAAACTCAGCGAGCTAAAAATAAGGATATTCGGCGTTGAAGCCCTTAGAGCCATGAAGAAAATATATCCTTATGCTACACTGTCATCACTAACCGAACTCCCTCCTCAAGTACTATCAAGATACGTAACAGGGCGTTTCCTGCCAAACGTAGACCGCGCCAAGCTGTTCATCAACCTGTTTAAAAAACATGTTTTGACGGAGGCCGTACTAAGGAACATAGAGATAAAGGACAATGTAGTCGCCGTCGCCAAGCTACTCTCAAACGTAGGCCTGCTTTCCCAGATAGCTAAAGTAGCCGCTGGCAACTACGCTGAAAAGGGAGTTAGCGTCGTCCTAACCAAGGAAACGGACGGTGTACCCCTAGCCACCCTCATAGCCGCCGAGCTCGACGCTAAGCTAGTTATAGCCAAACGACGTAAAGAAATAGGTATAGAGGAGTTCATGGAAGTGAGGCAGACGTATCCAAGCGGCATATACGGATACCTCTACATACCTAAGAAAATCGTCAATAAAGGCGACAACGTCTTGATAGTTGACGACATAATAAGGTCAGGTTCAACCGTGAAAGCGTTAATCAGGTTCTGCGAGTCTGTCAAAGCAGACATAGCAGGCGTCTACGCTATATTATCGGTGGGAGAGGGAGTAGATAGAATAGCTAGAGAACACGGAATACGTATAGAGACCATAGTTAGGATAACCTAGTCAAAGCTTTAAAAGAAAGCTATGACAGGTAGAACAGGGTGCGTGATTTTGCGTCGAAGCGAAAGCCCCATATGTCCGCTGGAGTGGAGATACGGCAGCCCCGAGATGAAAAAACTATTCACCCAGGAAGCCCTTCTCAGAAAAAGGCTGCACGTCGAAACAGCCTTGGCTCACGGGCTGGCGGCGGCCGGCATCATAAGCGACGAGGCAGCTCGCAGAATAGAGGCGGCTGCGGCGAAGGTCGGAGTAGAACGTGTAAATGAGCTTGAGGCCAAGCTAGGGCACGACATAATGGCGATTGCTACAGCTTTAGCTGAGGAAGCCGGAGAGGCTGGCAAATACGTACACCTGGGCGCCACGAGTTACGATATAGTGGACACGGCCTGGGCGCTTATACTGCGTGACGCGCTGAATATAACTAAGAAGAAGCTGGTTAAACTGCTGGAAATACTACTGGACTACGCTGATAAATACAGGAACGCCGTAATGCCGGGCAGAACACATGGGCAGCACGCTCTACCGATAACCCTAGGCTTCAAGTTCGCCAATTATGCCTACGAGCTGGCTAGAAGCCTAGAAAGAATAATTCAGCTTGAAGACAGGCTTATTAGAGGAAAGATCTCGGGCGCCGTAGGCACTATGGCAGCCTGGGGAGGCAAAGGCTTGGTTGTGGAGAGTGAAGCCTTAAAAACCTTGGGGCTAAGCCCGCATCCGATAACAACCCAGGTAGCGCCCCGTGACGGCTTCGCAGAACTCGTAGCTGTCATGGCTATACTTGGGAGCCAGCTCGATCGTCTAGCCATAGAGGTTAGAGAGCTTATGCGGCCCGAAATAGGCGAGCTAGCTGAGGGCGTCGGTGAAAGAGTAGGCAGTAGTACGATGCCGCAGAAAAAGAATCCCGTCACCGCCGAGAAAATATCCGGTTTAGCGAAAGTGTTAAGGGGGCTTGTGATCGTCGGGCTGGAGAACATACCTTTATGGCATGAGCGGGATCTCTCGAACAGCAGCAGCGAGAGAATAGAAATACCTCATGTAATGCTGATAATAGATGAAATGTTAGACTCTGCCGTGTATCTAATGGAGAACCTGGTAGTCGACACGTGTAGAATGAGAAGAAACCTTGAGGTAACACAGGGGGCGATCATGGCTGAGGCAGTCATGATAAGCCTTGTGAACAAGGGATTGGCTAGACACAAGGCGCACGAGCTACTTAGGACGATAAGGAAGAGGGCTGAAACCAGAGGAGTCGGTTTCTGGGAGGAACTCGTAAGGGACGACATAATACGTAGTAGGCTGTCACCGGAGGAAATAAAGGAGTTACTTAAACCGGAAAACTATCTGGGATCATGCAGTGAGCTCATCAACCGAGCTAAAAAATACGTCGAGGATATTATTGAGAAGGCCGGTTTTAGCCAGGTTTAAAATGCCTGGCTCGACGTCACCCTGCCCCAGGCTAAATAATGGTTTGCCGATCTCCGGCATGGGGCGCTCCGGATATTTTATGAAATAGACTTTTCTCTGGTTCTCAATATTTGTAACCTGAGGTGTTATGTAGTGAAGCCTAAAAAACGGGATAAGCCGTCTGGAAGCATGGATATAACAACCTTCTTCAGCAAAGAAGCTGAAGAGGAGAAGCGTCCCCGGAAACCTTCCATTAAACCCCCTGTTCAAGGCGGCGGGCGCCAAGCCTCGATGGAGCATGAGGGCGGGGCCGTTGCAAACTACGTGTTGTCTAAAGGCAAGGTGTTGAAATCTGAGCTGTACAGCTGGTGTAAAGCTCAGGGCGTGACCCCGGCTGAGCTTTACAGGGAGCTTAGAGAGCTTGAAGCCAAAGGAATGTTAAAAAAGGTTTTTGACGGCGACGCCGGTGAAATAGCTTATATAGTCGTAAAGGAGTAAACTTAAATAGGAATCCGGTAGCTATTTACTTTCGTGCTATAGTTGCTGGAGGATAAACGGGAGATGTGGATCACGCGGAGCCAGGGGGGATACAAACATTTAGGAACCGTGGAAAGAGTAGTTACGGCATGGCTTTCAAGCATGATAAGTGAGCAGTACCCCCTGGCCAGCCATGTTGAGAACAGTATTATGGCGAGCGTCGCAGTCACGGATTTCAAGAACTATATCAAATACAAAGAAGGGCTGATAGGCGAGGCGGATGCGGACTACGTCGCCAGCTCCCTGCTAAACAAGTGGCTTGACGAAAACCCTATCAAGCTCAAGTCAATGCTTGAAAACTGGCTCGAGGACTGGCTCTATAAATGGAAGCAGAGAGTCAGGCTCGTCTGGAAGCAGGATCCCGGACAAGAGGAAACCAGCAAAAAAGTGTTTAAGTACACCGACCCCATATGGCTCGACCTACCCATAAGGGAGAGCCTAAAAGACATGGTAATAGGATCCCTGGTAAGCATAGGCGAAATATGCTTCACGAACGTAGTGGCTGAAAGCCTGATACGCGGCGAACTATACAAGTACAGGATGCTAATAGGCGACGACGAGAAGGCCTTAGACTTTCTTGAGAAAAGCCCTGTCACCCTGCTCAACGACGTGCTCGCAAAGGTCTCCAAGCTACGCCACCATCATGAGCCCGTAGTCGTCCTCAAGGTCGACGAGCGTGTGCTTAAAGCACCAGTGGAAAAAATAGTGGGGGACCGGGATAGGGAGAATGGCCGTAGAAAATCGAGATGGAGATCCCTTTTCAACTTCTTCTAGAATACTTCTAAGAGCGTCTATAGGGACCCTTACAGAGCTGGGGCTTCTAAACGTCAAGCTACAGAGCAGGCCGACCACAGCATATTTCATGCTGAACCCAGAGAAAGGCTGCATGGCCAGTTGCCGCTTCTGTCCCCAAGGGGTCTGCAGCAAGACTCCGAAGAACAGGCTCTCAAGAATCCTCTGGCCTAAAATAGATCTCGAAACAGCCGCGGAAAAACTAAAGGCTTCACAGGTCAACAGGATATGTATACAGACAGTAATAGCTCCAGGCCTTACGAGAAGCCTAACAAACATGATAGAAGTTTTCAAAGAAGCGGGAAAACCCGTCTCAGTATCGACAACACCTATCCCTGACGACGAACTAGCTCTCCTGGCCGCCCTAGGCGTAGACAGGATAGGTATAGGACTGGACGCCGCATCGCCCAGAGTATTCAAAACAGTCGGCAAACCCATGTCCTGGAAAACCTACATGGATTTCATAGATAAAGCGGTTGAAACCATAGGCAAGGCAACAGTACATCTCATAGTTGGACTAGGGGAAACGTTCAACGAGCTCCTCAACACCCTAGAGAGACTCAACGAGAAAAAAGTGGAGATAGCCATGTTCGCCTTCACACCGGTTCCAGGCACTCCAATGGCCAATGCCGTAAGACCGCCCATCGGACTATACAGGCTGGCCCAGCTGGCCAGATACCTAATAAGGAAAAACATGGATCCAGCTGAATACATCGAGCTAAGACACGGTAGCCCCCGCTTAAAAAGAAGCCGACTAGACGACGTCCCCCCAGAGGCCTTCCTCACCGCAGGCTGCCCAGGATGCAACAGGCCCTTTTACAACGAGAGTCCAAGCCTGATTTATAATTACCCATCAAGAAAACTTCTAGATAAGGAATGGGGCAAGGTGAGAAGACAGCTCGAGGCAGTCTCCATATGAAGGGGTACATTCCGGGTAACCGCTACGTAGCCGTAAGCATCACCGGTGAATGGTGCGGCCTAAACTGCGATTTCTGTCGCGGCTACTATCTCAAAGGAATGCTACACGTTAAAACCCCAGCAGAACTCTTCAGCACTGCCAGGATGCTCCGGCAACATGGAGCGCGCGGCCTACTGGTCAGCGGCGGCTTTACGCCAGACGGAAGACTACCTATACGGGCGTTCGTGAACACTATAAGAAGAATAAAACTGGAGCTAGACATGGTTGTAAGCGTCCACATAGGCCTCCCCCGGGAAGAAGACGTCACAACCCTAAGACGGGCAGGAGTCGACATAGTGGACTTCGAGCTACCGGTCAGCGACCACGTCGTCAAGAGGCTAATGGGGCTTAGAAACGCCACGGTAAACGACTTCGAGAAAACCCTTGGCCAACTATATGCTGAAGGCCCCGACTACATAGCCCCCCATGTCGTCACAGGACTTCCCGGCACAAGCCTAGACGACGTTAGGGAAACTTTCAGGAAAATCGAAGAATACGTCCCGTACCTAACGGTTATACTGGTCTTCATGCCGACTCCTGGGACACCGCTTAAACACATGCCGCCCCCCAGCCCCAGCGTCGTGTTTAAGACGTTCACGTTAGCCAGAAAGACCCTGAGCTGTGAGATAGCGCTTGGATGCATGCGGCCCCGGGTAGGCCATGGCCAGCTGGAGCAGATCCTGCTTAAAGAAGGCTTAGCCGACAGAATAGCCATGCCTCCCAGGGCTATGCATGATAAACTGGAGATAATACACGCGTGCTGCTCCCTGCCAGATACGTTAAAAGACCTTTTCAAATAATGCTAAAACGGGATGAGTCTTGAATAACTGGCGGCTAATAATAAGTGAGGGAGACGGCTCCTGGAACATGGCAGTGGACGAGGCCCTCCTAGACCTCCGCGGCGAAGGCCTCATACCGAGCACGGTCAGACTCTACGTGTTCAAGCCAAGCTGCGTAACCATAGGGTATTTCCAGAGAATAGCTGACACAGTGAACTTAGATGTGACCGTGAAGCTAGGGATCGACGTAATCAGGAGGCCCACGGGCGGCGGCGCCGTCTTCCATGACTCCAGGGGCGAGGTCACGTACAGCCTAGTGGCCAGCCTAGATGAGATCCCGGAAAACGTAGAGGAAAGCTACAGGTTCATCTGTAGAGGCGTGGTTGAAGCCCTAAAAGGCTTGGGGCTAGAAGCTGAGTTCGTGCCGGTAAACGATATCGTCGTAAACGGCCGGAAAATCTCCGGCAGCGCTCAGCTCAGGAGGAAAAACGCCGTCCTACAGCACGGCACGCTCATGTACGCTACACGGCTTAACGTGCTCGCTGCCGTCCTAAAGGCTAGGAAGGAGAAGCTGGCCAGCCACGGGGTCTCAAGTATAGCTGACCGGGTTACAACTGTCTCTAGGGAGTTAGGCCGCAGTGTCGTAAAGGAGGAAGTCATCCAGGCCCTATGGAAAGGGTTTGAAAAAGCCTTAAACAAACGGCTGACGCCAGCTAGCCTCACAAAACTGGAGCTCGAGAAGGCTAGAAGCCTGCTCCCCAAGTATAGAAGCAGAGAATGGCTCTTCAAGAGGTGACCCAGCCTGCCTGTCATAATCAGGAGACGAAAGAAAACCCTTGAAGTAGAAGCCAGGCTAACGAAGAGCGGCATGAGGATAATCATAGGTGGCGACTTCTTCGCTTATCCGCCGGAGACAATAGACGAGATCGAGAAAGCCCTGACTGGGCCGTTGATAGACGCAGCGAAAGCCGCCAAGACAATGGAAAAATTCAGGGATAAGGTTAAACTAGTAGGTATAGATTTCGACGACCTAGTCAAAGCTGTAACGGAAGCCATAAAACAGCTACACGGCATGTAGGTAATCAAGCTCGACGACCTCGCCCCCTCTAAAGACCCCCTTCCAGATAATCCTATGAGGTATACCGATCCAGCCCTCCCTGCGAGAAGACGAGTAGTCAACGGTCAGACTGGCTTCAAACCCGGGCTTATAAGTTAAAACTACCTCGACAACCCAGCCGTCCGACTCGTACACATACTTATTCCCCTCACAGACACGCACCGTCCACTTAAACTCCGCGGGCATAAGCTCAGCAGCGTCTCTATGGTTAGACCTAACGAAGCCTACCGCCACGTCACGCAACATCCCGGGAAGCCCTTCTCTCCAGGCACTATATAGCCTCTCAGGGTAGCTCTTAGTCCAAGTCTTGCCGCAGACCAGGCATCTCCACAGAAAGTTCTCGCTGCGAGAACCTATAGGTGTCCAAACAACAGTGCTGCCACAGTAGGGGCATTTAATCTCCTCTCCGGGCTGGCCTATCCCAATCATCAACATCGTCAATATCGCCAGCCCCGCTACAACGGCGACAACTACAAGAAGCGTCCTGACCATCTCAAACCACCAGATTAATAGCAGGACACGTGTATTTTAATCCATAGCGTGTTCAATTAATGAAACAGCCTAGCTCAGCAAGGACAACAGAATTAAAATATTAATGCAACAATAGTCTAAAACCCGGAGGTGGCAAGGCTTGAAAATCAGGGTTAAACTACTGGCCTTCTCCCTGCTAAGAGACGTCCTCGGACGGGAAGAACATCTAGATATCGAAGAAGGATCCACAGTTGCCCAGCTCCTCGACCAACTTAGGGAAAAACATCCAGAACTAGCCAAAATAGAGGAGAAAACCCCAGTGATAATCCTGGTCAACGGGAGAAGAGAAGAGCAGAGCTACAGGCTGAAACCCGGCGACGAGGTAGCATTAGTCCCCCCGGTATCAGGAGGATAACTGCGCGTCAGGGCCAGCCCCCGTCTCCCGAGAACCTCCAGCTCAAGTCTCCTAACCTCGAACATCTCCTTAGACACCTTAACAACTATGTCAGGTGAAAGATATAGCGTATCCCGGAAAGATCGCACACGTGCGAAAACATCCACATAATCACCCTCCACGATATCCTCCACCATCCCTCGCCTATCCTCCCAGACCCTAACCAGCAGCGTGCCAGTACCATCGTCAAGCATTAAGTCAATCCGCCTACCCATGTCGCTAACCTCGACAGCTCTGCCCAACACCCTAACCCTCCTAATCAGCCTCCCCTCCTCTGTCAGCAAGGCCACGTACGACCCCTGCTCCTCCTTCTCAGCCTCAATGATCGCGGCTATACAGGCCTTCACATAGGCCTCCGCCTTCCACACCGCCATCGCGCAAACCCAGATAATTAAAACGCCGCCACTGTAAATATCTATATCCACCCATCAGGGCCTTCATAGAGCCAGCCTGCATTATACCGAGTTCAAAAAGCTTAAAACCCTTTACCAGCTCAACCAAACATATCTCTAGCAAAGAGCATATCTACCACCGGCAAACAAGACGTAACACAACACACTACTGCTCTACCTAATCAAAAAACCACAAAATATTTAAGATAAGGATAATAATAATGACCAACTAGACGGGATCTATATGAAACAATTTAAAAGAATATTCTTTACTGAGTTAGGAATATACTACATTATAGTAATGTCCCTAGTTTTAACGGTAATACTCCCATATCATCTAGGGATCCTCCCAGTTAAAGCCGACCAATCCTTCGCTGCAGCCGCAGCCGAGACACTGTTAAAACACGTAAAGACCAAATATCCTGAATTTGACGAGTTCAGAATTCACACGCTATTCCAGGTCGAAACCTCAGAGGGATTCTACGCCATGATACTTATCAACAGGCATAAAAGCCTCAGCAATTGGCTACATGACTACGCTAAACCTCTCCCACCAGGCAAATATGTAATACCGGAGGTCGTGGAAAGCATAGATCTAGAAGTTTTTGTCGACAAAAACCTCAACGTTGAAATCAGGGAGATCGGCAGACGGCTATTAATAGGATTCGAAAAACAGGTCTCAGGAAACAAAATAACCATCAAATGGATAACAACACCCGGTGTAAAACTCTCCTTCACATATGAACCACTAAGACAAATAGTGGAACAGTTAAGGGAAGGCTTACCGATGTCTCCCTGAAACAAGAGCTAATACCTGTATTCACTATGACTTGTTGAATAAAACCCCATGATATACGTCTGGCTGTAAATAATTCCATCGTAAATAATTCATAAAATAAAAATTCTCAGGATCCTTAGTAGCTAAAGCTAGATTTCGGAAGCAGTTGTACTGGGTGTCTCGTGCCCAAGTATATTGAGAGTAGTATCAGTAGCTGGCTCAACCAGCTCTTAAAGAAAACTATGTTGACTGCTATGAGGGTCAGGGAGAGAGTAACGTACAGGACGCGGTAGGGTTTGCTGGACACCATTTCTACAGCTTCCCTTGACAGGTCTTTCCCGGCTTTTCGCCAAAGAGAGGGAGTTACGCAGATTATAAGGAGTGCTGGGATCACCATCATGTTAAGAGTTAGGAAACGCGGGTACAGCGAGTAAACTATTAGGAATATGAAGGGGGACAAGGGGGTTAATAAGACTAGTAGCTTGAATAACAGCCTACACATATAGACACTACCCTGACGAATCACTTATCCAGGTTATTAAAATACATATCAAGGACTTATGTTTTTCGATTCTTCCCAGAAATATAGACACTTTTTAAAAGGATTACGAGTTAAATCAATTAACGGGAGCAGTACAGGCTACCCCGGTGTACCGGAAACATTTGACTTGCCATGACTCGTTGCACGAGTCGACAGCTGGGAACCCTTATATTTCCTGCTGGAATGAGAGTATAGGGTGACATGTCTTGTCCTGGGTTAAATCGAAGGTTACCGCTGAAATAGGCGTTATAGGCGGTAGCGGCCTATATGATCCCGGCTTTTTCGAGGGAGAGCCTGAAGAGGTTAAAATATATACTCCGTATGGCGAGCCCTCGGACTATGTAAGGGTAGGCACGGTGAAAGGCCGTAGAATAGCTTTTCTCGCACGCCATGGACAGGGTCACAGGATACCGCCCCACAGGATAAACTACAGGGCCAACATCTGGGCGCTTAAAAGCATAGGCGTTAAACGGATAATAGCCGTCTCAGCCGTAGGCAGCCTAAGGGAGGACTACAGGCCTGGTGACCTTGTCTGCCCTGACCAGTTCATAGACATGACTAAGAACAGGGCCTATAGCTTCTTCGACGGCCCCGTGGTCGCGCATGTTTCAATGGCGGATCCTTTCTGCCCTGAGCTCAGAAGACTCGTGGCTGAGACCGCTGGCAAGGTAGGCGTAACATTGCATCCAAAGGGAACCTACGTGTGTATTGAAGGCCCGCGATTCTCCACCAGGGCCGAGTCAAAGCTATGGAGGAGCTGGGGCTGCGACATAATAGGCATGACCCTAGTCCCCGAGGTTAACCTGGCAAGAGAGGCTGAAATATGCTACGCCACAATAGCCATGGTCACTGACTACGACGTCTGGGCTGAGCGGCCGGTCACCGCCGAGGAAGTCGTAAGGGTCATGAGGGAAAACGTGGAGAAGGCCAAGAAAATCCTCTATGAGATGATACCTAACATACCGGAGAAGCGCAGCTGCGAGTGTGGCTCCGCCCTCTCGACATCCCTTGTGTGAGGTGCCCACCACGGTGGCTGACTACAAGGTTAAAGACCTCGGGCTAGCCGATGAAGGCAGGCTCAAGGTCTACTGGTCAAGGAAACACATGCCAGTGCTAGCCCTGATAAGAAAACGGTTTAAAGCAGAGGCCCCGCTTAAAGGCCTAAGGATAGGGGCCTGCCTACACGTCACCAAGGAGACCGCCGTCCTTGTCGAAACGTTAATGGCTGGCGGAGCCGAGGTCTATCTGGCGCCGTGCAACCCTTTGTCGACACAGGACGACGTTGCAGCGTACCTGGCTGAAACAGGCGTGAACGTGTACGCATGGCGCGGCATGACGCGGGAGGACTATTACTGGGCCATAGGAAAGGTGGCAGCTGCCAGGCCCCACATAACGATGGATGACGGCGGCGACCTAGTATCGCTCCTCCACGCGGTCTATTACGGAGACGACACCTTCGCTGCCCGGATAGCCAGGGAAAAAGTCGGGTTAGATACCGCTGCCTTCGCCACCGGAATCCTGGGGGGCACGGAGGAGACCACCACAGGGGTGATGAGGCTGAGGGCCATGGCTAGAGAAGGCCGTCTTCTCTACCCGGTTATAGCGGTTAACGATTCCAAGACCAAGTTCATGTTCGATAACAGATATGGAACTGGGCAGAGCGCCCTCGACGGGATAATGCGTGCGACGAACATCCTTATAGCCGGTAAGAAAGTGGTCGTCGCCGGCTACGGCTGGGTTGGAAGAGGAATAGCCTCTAGGGCTAGGGGGCTTGGGGCCCACGTTATAGTGACCGAGGTAGACCCTATAAAAGCCCTGGAAGCGGTATACGACGGCTTTGAGGTCATGCCGATGATGGAGGCCGCCAGAATAGGTGACATATTCATAACCGCCACCGGTGACAAAGCGGTAATACGGAAAGAGCATTTCCAGGCGATGAAGGACGGCGCCATTCTGGCTAACGCAGGTCATTTCAACGTCGAGGTTAGCATAGATGATCTCAAGGAGCTTGCGGTTAAAGTTAGAAAAATTAGGGAACATGTTGACGAATACATCCTCAGGGATGGCCGGAGTCTTTACCTCTTGGGTGAAGGCCGGCTCGTAAACTTGGTGGCGGCGGAAGGGCATCCGAGCGAGGTCATGGACATGAGCTTCTCAAACCAGGCCCTAGCAGTTGAATACATAAAGAACAACGCGGGCAAGTTAGAACGAGCCGTCTATACATTACCGGGCGAAATAGATGTAGAGATAGCGAGGCTGAAGCTTAAAAGCCTAGGTATCAGGATCGATGAACTGACGGAGGAACAGAGGAGATACTTGAGCTCGTGGAGGGAAGGCACTTAGAAAAAACTATAAGGTTTTAACCTGGAGACATAGCCTAAGCTTAAATACATGTAGTGTCTCTTCTAAGGCCTGAATCTTCTAAGCGCTGGAGGGGGTGCTGTTGAGGAAAATACTGGTTACGGCCGCTCTGCCCTACGCCAACGGTGAACTACACTTAGGCCATCTAAAGAGCACTTATCTTCCAGCTGACATATACGTTAGATATCATAGGCTTAAGGGCAACGATGTAGTCTATGTATGCGGCTCCGACGAGCACGGAACACCCATAGAGCTCGAGGCGAAGAGATCCGGGAAGCCCGTGCTAGAGTACACCAGCTACTGGAGGGAGCGACACCTAGAGGACTTCAAAAAGATGAGGATAAGCTTCGACGAGTTCTACAGGACTCACAGCGAGGAAAACATCGAGCTTACCCGGATGTTCCTTGTAGAGCTGAGGAAGAAGGGGTACCTGTATAAACAGAAGGTTAAACAGCTCTATTGCCCATACGACGACATGTATCTGGCTGACAGATTCGTCGTCGGCGAATGCCCCTACTGCGGCGCCCAGAATCAGTATGGCGATTACTGCGAGAAATGCGGCCGTACGTATAACGCCTGGGAGCTTAAAAATCCTAGATGCATACTCTGCGGCAGGAAGCCTGAGATAAGGGAGGACGAACACTTCTTCTTCAGACTAAGCGCTTTCGCTGACAAGCTTAGAAACTGGCTTCTAAGCAATAACAGGCTTCAGAGAAGCGTAGTCAACTACCTCCTTAAATGGCTTGACGACCTGAAGGACTGGGACATAACCCGGGACAGGTACTGGGGCATCCCCATGCCCTTCGAGGACGCCAGAGACAAGTACGTCTACGTCTGGTTCGACGCTCCAATAGGCTACATAGCCGCCACAGTGAAGTGGTGCCGGGAGCATGGCAGGAGCTGGGAGGAGTACTGGAAGAACTCTGAGGCCGAAATAGTCCACCTGATAGGGAAAGACATAGTTTACCACCATTTCCTGTTCTGGCCAGCGATGCTGATGGGAGTTAACGAAGGCCTCCAGCTCCCATCCATGATCTCGGTAAGAGGCTTCCTAACACTTGAAGGCAGAAAATTCTCTAAAAGCCGAAAATGGTACGTGTCGATAAGCGAGATGGCCAGCATATTCGAACCTGACTATGTCCGTTTCTATCTGACGCTGATCTCGCCCCACAGCCTAGAAGATACGGATTTCAGCCTAAACGACTTTAAAGAGGCTGTCAACAGCGGGCTGAGTGACACCATAGGAAACCTGGTTAATAGGGTGGTCACGCTCATCCACAGGAGATTTAAAGGGGTCGTCCCGGCGCCAGGCGGGCTAGACGACCTCGATAAAGAGATAGTCAGCGCAATAGAGGAGCTGCCGGCCAAGGTTGGGGGACATGTGGAGAAGCTGGATCTTAAAACGGGGCTGGAGGAACTCTTAGCCTTTGCAAGAATGGTGAATAAGTATCTAAACGAGAAAGAGCCTTGGAGAAGCAGTGAAGAAAAAGCAGCGGCTACGCTTAGCGTGGCGCTCAGAGCCGTATATACGCTTGCAGCCCTACTCTACCCGTTCACTCCAGAGATCTCGTCTCGTATACTAAGCGTTATCGGCATGGAGCTTCCACCATGGGATGAAGCCGGTAAAAAATGGGTTCCAGAAGGCCACCGGCTCGGCAAGCCTAAAATAGTCGCGCCCAGGATAACCGATGAATCAATTGAAAAGATCAGAAAAGTGCTGGCTGAACGTAGCGGAGTCAAAATATAACGGGTTTCAGAAACACTAAAATACATTAACAGCTGTAAGCCGTCCCCTTAAGTCCACAGGAGTACACCCAATTATTTCCGCTATGACGTGTTCACCGGGCTCGGCGTATCCCCTCGGGAGAATAACCGGTTTATAATTGTCCGTCCTACCCGTCAGGCTCCTTCCAGCATCGTCGGTGACTAAGGCTTTGACTCTGGCCCCAAGATACCTCATGTTTCTACGGAGCATTATAAGCATGACTCTCCTCATCGCTATCCTGCTCCGCCGCTTCTTCTCTGAATCTGGAAGCTGTTTCATGTAAGCAGCCATGGTGAAAGGCCTTAAAGTATACCTGGCCAAGTGGATCTTGTCTATTTCAAGCTCTTCAAGCCGTTTCAAAGTCGTCTGGAAAGCCTCCCATGTCTCCCCTGGGAATCCCACGATAACGTCGGTAGCTATCGTTATCTCCGGATACCGTCTCCTGAAAACGCTCACTATCTCTTTAAAATCGTCGTAGCTGTACCTTCTGTTCATGAGTTTGAGTACCTCATCGTCGCAGGACTGGCATGGCGCATGCACATACTTGTAAACCCTTGGATCCCCCATTAACTCGGCCATGTCATCCAGCATGCGTAGAAGCAGGCTAGGCTCCATCATGCCGATTCTAATCCTGTAATCCCCCTCGACCTCAGACAGTATCTTCTCTAGCAACTCCGGAAGACTTGAGCCTATGTCAAGCCCATAGGCGGCCACATCCTGTGCCGTCAAGTATACCTCCTTAGCACCCTTCTCAACAGCCCTCTTCACAGCTCTAACTACCAGGTCCCGAGGATAGCTTCTAAGCATGGGCCTAGCGTACTTACCGACGCAGAACGCGCAGCTACCCAGGCACCCTGTAGCTATAGGCACAACATACCTAACTCCCCCGCCATATCTTGGCATGGTACATCTCGGAGCAACCCCTGTTAGTAAGACCTGGCGCTCCTCCGCTCTAAGAATCCTGGGGATCTCCTCTAGGCTGTCGGGTGAAACTAGGTCAGCGTGGGGAGCTATTCTAGCTATCTTGGCTGGTCTAACTCGTGCAAGGCAGCCAGCGACCACTAGACGGTTGCCATTAGCAATTGTTTTCTCCGCCAGCCTCCTTATAATTCGAAGCATCTTTCTCTCGGTATCTTGTCTAACGGCGCATGTGAACACTATTACGGCGTCCGCTGCTTCGGGTGAGGGCGCTATCCGCCATCCCTGCCTCTCTATTAGAGTCTTAACTACCTCGGCCTCAGCTTTGCTAAGCCAGCACCCGTAAACCTCTAGATACACACTGCCCGCATCACTAGGCATATCGACTAAAAAGGTGATAACACCCTTATAAACACCTTACGTCAATTCAGAACAGTGAGAAGGTCTAACCCCCTGTCCATGGATTAGCTAGGCCTCCATGGCTAAAACATTTATTAGGCCTAGTAATACTGGTTGAAGAGCCCTAATGTAAAGGTGAAGTAGATGACAACTAAGAACTACCTGGCAACTACGTTAATAATCGTGTTAGTAAGCTTAACAGGTTTACCAGCCGCCCCATCAAACGGAGCCGTCAGCCTTCTCATAGAATTCAAGAAAGGATACCTGCTCTACACCTATAACTTCACGATGCCTAATGCCGGAACCTACATATTCCAGGCTCCGGAGAATATGAAGATACTGGCAGGCTTTTCAGAAGAGCCAGGGGTCACGGTTAATATTCAAAACAGTAAAATCCAGGTGGCATCAGATAAGCCTGATTTCACATTTACTCTAGCGGTCCTCCCAGAGCTGAAGCCTGGGCAAAACTCGCTGACCGCATACATGGTCTTCCCCCTTACACCAGAGGGCGCCACGGGCTTCTTCGACGTTAATGTGACGGTGAATACGCCTGTTGAAACGCTATCGGTAAACGGCGAGTACTCTGCAAGGATCAATGGCTCCAGAATACTTCTTAGCGCTAGCGTTGGCCCAGGGAAGACGAGCTGGCTTAACGTTACACTCAATGAATTTAGGGAGGGTTGGCCGGTTGTTGAACAGGAAAATAGATCGATACATGTCGATAGCTACAGCAGCGCGCTCGTGGTTGACGAATACGAGTTCGTTAACATGGGGACTGATAAGATCAGTAAAATAGTCTTAGAGCTGCCTAAAGGCGCAGAGGTTCTTGAAGTAGAAGGTCCTCTTTACAGGTACGTCGAAGGCTCCGGCGCCGGGAGATACACGGTCGATAAGGGGGAGAACAGCGTCAGCCTCGTTATAGCTCCCGTATCACAGCCAGGTCCCAGGGAAAGGCTTTCAGTAACAGTGAAGTATAGGGTATCCGTAGAGAAACAGGGTTCAGAACACGTGTTGCCAGCAACGTTTAACCCTGGCTTGCTCGTCATGTCAGGCGTTGCAAAGGTGAGTTTTGAGGGATCCGGGGAGCCGGTAAAGCCTGAGCCCCTGGGTCGGGAAGGCAGCGCCTACATCTACGGCATAATACATGTTAAAGAGGTCGCTGCTCCCGGGCTTACAGCGTTTAGAAATGTTAGGATAGATGAAATGGGTTTAATGATGCGGCGAATATACCCTGTTCTCCTATTATTAATCGTGACCGCAGCCGGTCTAACTGCGGCGTTCTACGTTACTAAACGTTTAGGCGCGCGGGTTAAGCCTGTTAAGGTCGCCGTAACCCCCCTACTTAGGGAGAGGCTTAACCTGTTGCGGGAGGAGGCCGAGATCAGAAGGAAGCTCGCCGAGGGAAAGATGTCTAGACGGGTATTCAGACAGAGGATAGCCGATGTCAGAAGCAGGCTCAACGAAAACCTTAAAGCCCTAAGGTCAGTAGCGGAGAAATCCTCTAAGGAAGCTTTGATGATAGTAGAGGAGTTTGAAATGGTTGAGCAGAGAATAAGGGAGATTCATCTAAGGATGGAGAGAAGCAGTCGGAAACGGAGAGAATCGCTTAAGAGAGAATACGAGGACAACCTTGCAAGGCTTGAGGAGCTGATTGAAGAGGCAGCCGATCTTGAAGAGGGCTAAATAGTAGGCGGCTTGTCCTTAACGCTGAGAAAGCTTAATTACCAAGCCTCCATGTTTAAAATTTGGGGAAAGGGGCCGTAGTCCAGCTTGGTAGGATGCGTGGCTTGGGCCCACGTGGTCCCGGGTTCAAATCCCGGCGGCCCCACCACCTTTTTAAGCTTTACCGGAAAAACTTTATAAGCCCGCCTTAAACTCTTAATAGATGGCGGGGGCCAGAGCGGGGTGGGGAAGCCTGGTATCCCGCGGGGCTCATATGCCGAGGCTGTAAAGCCCGGCTGAGACACCCCGAGGTCCGAGGTTCAAATCCTCGCCCCGCTACCACTGCTCCGGGGATGGAGGCTTCCCCCCGCCCCCGCCGCTTTCCTTGCCAACTAATTTTCACCATGTAGAAACGCTTGTAGTACTAAGAAAAGCCTCTCTCTAATCATGTCTTCAGGAAGCCCCTTCAGCTCCTCTATTTGGCTTGCTAAATTATCTTCCCTGAAACTTTCAGTGATCCACCTAGAAATGTTTCCCTGTTTTACGTGCCGCTCCAAATAGGGAGGTGGCACCTTAAACACAGATAGCATCAACTCCTCAAGATTCAAAGCTTTAAAGGATGTGGGGGTAAAGTGAAATGCCTTATCGTACAACCGCTTTCTAGAAAGTAAGCAGCGTCTCAGCGATGAGTTGCTGGCTTTGCAGGCAAGTTTTCTCTCAAGCCTGTTAAGAGCCAGGTTATATACTAAAAACGCCTCATGAGGAGTATCATATGGGTTAAAATACATATGTACCTCACCTGCGCTGCCGCGTTTAGTGCTCATATAGTAAAAGTGGTCACTTATACCGAGGAACCTCCACGTGTCCAGGAGCTCATCTCCACTTTCAGCCGCCATGCCCCTTAAGCTAGCAAGTCGCCAAAAACTTATCTGTTGCATACTGTTTCCTAGCCATGCTGAAAGATCACGTTCCTCATCAGCCCACGATATAGTATCATAGAGTCCTACGCTAAGCGTATGAGAAGCCTCAGCATTCACGAGATCGCTCGCTGCGACGAGTTCAACAGGCCCTTTACGTATAAGTTCTACAGGTAGCCACTCAAGGAAATCGAATATGCCGGTTTCAGGCCAGTGATGTTCTCCGAAAGTCTCCATATCAAGACCTATGACCAGAATCTCTCCGGGAGTATCCGTCACCCACCGGGCGTATTTGCTTGCAGTTAAAGGCCATTCACTCCACCAGCGGGCTGAGAAACGGAATCCGATATCGTCGCTTAACCTATAATGTCTCAGGAGAAGCCTAGCGTCGCCTCTAGCTACCCGATATATTTCCGTCGGCGCCTTACCGCCTAGAACACGTGTAACCCCCTCTGTAAACAGTACCTTAGCGCCGAGTGAAACAAGGGCTTCGGCGAAAAGATCGTTATATATGTACTCGGTGTTTTCAGCAGCTATGGGTTGCCTCCCTGCCACTTCACGTACAAGATCCATGTAGCTACTGACTTGAAGCCTGAACTCCTCGAGCGAGAAGATAGACGCCAATGAATGATAATAGGTTTGTGCAACGATCTCTATAAGTCCCGACCTGGCAGCCTCCTCTAATAAGCGAAACGTGTCTCTCCTCCATGTCTCAAGCGCTCTAAGCAGAACTCCGGAAATCCCGACAACTACCTTTAGGTCGCCCCACTCCTTCTCGTAGCGTTTAGCCGCCTTCCACAGTGTCTCCACAACCCTATTATAGCATTTATCCGCAACCCGGTTTAGTATCTCCCTATTAAGGGCATGATCAAACAAACCATCCTCTTTTAAGGGGAGTTCCTCTACTAGGCGCCTACTAAGTCTAACAGGCTGGTGAGCCTCCATGAACAGCAACATTTTATCTACAATCACTGATCACCTCTGAGCCTAGCCGCTGCCTCTTCAGGCGATACGTGCACCAAGAATATCCCTCCTCCCTTCTCAGCCCCGGCCCACGTTGAAATAGAGGGTTGAACCTCTATGTGCCAATGATAAGCCTCTGAACCATCCACAGGGATCATGTGCAGCCACAGATTATAAGCTGGATCCCCGAGCACTTCAGACAGCCTCCTTAAAGCATAAGTATATGCTTCAGCCAGCCCATAAAGCTCCTCTAAAGAAAGGCTTAACGGATTAGAACGATGTCTCCTAGGCATTATCCAAGTTTCAAAAGGAGCCATAAGCGCCCACGGCGTCACCACAGCGAAGTACTCAGACAAATACACAAGCCTTACCTTCTCCTCTATCTCCCGCCTCAGCAGTGAACAATATGGGCACTCCCCAAATGCCCTATACAGCTCATAGGCACCGTTAACCTCCCTTTTGATTACAGGCGGCGTGAAGCCCATAGCCATGAGTTGGCTATGAGGATGACTAAGTGAAGCCCCAGCCGACAGACCATGGTTCCTGAAAAACAGAACATGGGATACGCGTTTATCTGACAAGAGCTCCTTCATTCTTATAAACACGTATTTTAAAACAAGAAGATTTTCCTCAACGCTAAGCTTGTCAGGATGGCCGTCATGTTTAGGGGTCTCAATAACTACTTCATGAAACCCGTAAGCCATACTGCGAGTATTAACCGAGGCTTTAAAAGCGGGATACATGTTAGGCACGATTCTTAAACACCATCCCTCGACGCGCGAATTCCCACTTTCCCTCACAATCTCCTCTCCTCTCTCCCCGGCTACCACGGCTAGGGTTGCAGGCGGAGTAGCCGCTTCATTCCCTGGACAGAACGGGCAGACGCCCCGTTTAATTTCACTAACTCTGCTTACGAGATCCTTAGGCCTGAAAACCCTAGCCCTAGATATAACCGATATCCTATATTGATCTATAGGATCCACTCTAACCTCCGTTTCCATCACTTACGTCCCCGGAAAGAAAATATGCATAGGGTTTATATTGTTCATGGAGGCTGCCCGCTTTGGATAACGAATGCCCTATAGAAGTTCTTGGAGACACGGTGAAGCTATCTCCAACCGAGTCCATTGATTGGAACTACGCTAGGACCAGACGGGTTATTCTCCGTGAAAAAGGAGTGGAGTGGTCATCATCCGTCTTCTCAGTACCTGTAAAGTGGGCATGGATGACGTTCACCACGCCTAACAGGGATGTTCCATATGAAGGCCTTCTGGTAAACTTTGAAAAGAGCTGTTTTAAGGTTCTCGAAGCCGTAGGAGTAGCCCTGAAAGACGTTAAGTTAACGCCTTTAGACATAGCCGTCTCCCCGAACAGTGTGACATATAGGTATGACGCAGAGGACAAATTACTAGTTGTGACGTACGTGGTTAGGAGGATTAGGCGAACAGCCGTCCTGGAGATAACGCTTAAGGGGGTCAACCAGCCAATCTATATTCTCCCCCTCTACGACATCAGGCATTTCTATGAACCCCCATCTTCAGTCGGCTACATGACGGCTGTCACGAAAAATAATGATGGATTAGTCCTGAAGGTCTCACGTAACGGTTTAGCCGTCTACCTATACCCCGTCAACAAATACCTGCCTCACCCTGGCTTCCTGGAGTGGACGTATAAGCTTGGAGACCTCGAACGAGAAGACACGCCTCAAGGCTTAATCTTCAAATCTAAAAAAGGAATTCTATACTGCCCTGGAATCTGTGTGGTGAAGCCAGAATCCATAATCCGAATCTCCTCCCCTGAGAAAACAGCTCCGGTTAAAGGCTGGAAGCGAAACGGTCTACCAGCTATACGAAGCCAAACACTCATCGAAAAACTATTTAGTCTCAGAATAAGAGCCCTCTCACATTTCGGCCTCACAGTGGAATATAAGGGCTTGAAGGCATGGTTTCCAGAAGCAGGTAGCTGGTGGTTCCGTGAAGCATGGTTCAGAGACGCCCTAGAAGGCGTTTTCTGGAACCTTAAAACCTATTTAAAACTACTTAGATACAGAGACAAGGTGAAAAGCCTCCTATCCCTTACACAAAAGATCCTATACGACCTGGAGTATCTACCGAACAAGCTTGATGGCGGTAACGAGTCCTGCGACGCCCCGCCTCTATTCTTCCTATCCTCCGCAAGGTTCTCAATTATGACCGGAGACCTGGATCTCTTAAGAGGGACGTTAAAACTTGCTGAAAAGCTAACAGCAAAACTGCTTCGGGGAGAGACTGCGGCATCCGTGAAGCTCGTAAACGGGCTTATAGCCGCGGCGCCACAGCACACCTGGATTGACTCAGTAATTCGCCTGGAAGACGCTCTATGGCCCGCGAGGCTCCCATTGGAATGGGCTACGTTCTTGTCAGAGAAAGAAGCTTTCCGGAAACAGTTCGCCTTCCCGGAGATCAACGCTTTATGGGTTTCAGCCATGTCCCAATTAGAGATGGCTGCTAAGGCCCATGGCCTAGCAGTTCCGGATGGAGTGAAAAAGCTTAGAGAAGAGGTTTTCAAGGCCTTTCAAGAGAATTTCATAAATGGAACTGTAGTATACGCTGCTATAGATGTGGACAAAAACCTTAAAGATGGAACCCCGTCTTCAACAGCACTCGTAGCCCTTTCCCTACTTTCAGACAGAATTTCCCCCAGGAAGTTAGCGGAAATATGGAGGGCTTTCCTAAACCCATTGCTGATATATAGACGCACAGTACTAGTAAAGCCTGGGACAAGGATGCCGTTTGCCGTACTAGTGAGACCCCCTCCTAGGCCTTTCCTAGGCGATGATGAGTATCACCGCGGTGTTGCATGGCCAAGAGACGTGCCATACCTGGTAAAACTCCTCGACTTCCTCGGTGACCATCATGCAACAACCGAAATACTTGTTAACCATCTGGATCACATGGTTTCTGAAGCAGCGGTCCTTTACGAGAACGAGCTATTTAGCTCATCGCTAGGTGAAAACCCCAGCCCCGAGCCCGGGTATGCTGAAAACCCAGTCCCAGTCAAGAACCCTGCTCAGTACTGGAGCCATTGGTGTGACCCCTTCCTAGAATATCTTTTCTAGGCCAATCCAGAAATATTATAATTGTGCTGGTAAATAAGGTAAGTTGGGGAAGCGGTAATGGATGATAAAATGTTTATATTAACACTGCTGCATTCGTTGGCGGCGGTAACTGTGGATAAGGCTAGAAGCCCGAAGGAGATAGTTAAATACAGTAGACTAGCCGTTGATAAGGTGGTTAAACTTCTCCAGGATCTGGAGGCCGAAGGATACGTCATAAAATTTCAAGATAGATACTATCTTACGGCCACGGGGTCAATTAAGGTAGCTAGCATGTTTAGCTAGGCGGCAGAGATGAACGTCATAGTAGTTACACAGGACTACCCGCCATATTCTATGAGTCAGGTAGCGTTAAACGTTAAAAAGCTAGTCAGGGCCCTGTCCGGGAGGGGGCATAACGTCTATGTGGTATGTGTAAACAGCGTTGAAACCCGTGTCGGCATAGATAACATCGAGGTCATCGCTGTTGCCCCGTCCATAAAAAGCCATATAAACTACTTATCATATGCCTGGTCTCTAACCACCGATTTGACGAGAGGGATATCAGAAGCTGTTCATAGGTTAAGGGGTCTGCCAGCCTTAGTATGCGCCTACGAATGGGTATCGGGCCTCGCCGCCTTTCCCTTGAAGACGGCGCTAGGGGTTAAACTATTCTTCTTCATTCATAGCACAGAGCATGAAAGAGGCGGTGTAGGCACGTTGCTCGGAGACACCATAGCATTCCTAGAACGCTTAATAGTTGAAAAAGCAGACTACGTCATAGCTTACAGTAAAGACTCCCTTGAAATCCTGACACAGAAGTATAGAGCGCCACGTGAAAAAACCCTTCTAGCCCGTGACATGGATAACCTTATAACTAGAATCGAGAGGAGGGATTCCTAAACATGAAAGTGCTTATGTTAACATGGGAATACCCCCCAAGGCTCGTCGGAGGCTTAGCCCGCCACGTCTACTGGCTTTCTAAGGAGCTCGCTAGACAAGGTATAGAGACATATATAGCCACGATATGTCCGCCAGGCGCCCCCGGGCTAGAATCCTCTAGAAACCTCCGGGTTCTCAGAGTAGACGGGTTTAGGATTCCAAGCCCAGACTTCCTTAACTGGGTTCACCAGTTTAACCATACACTTACCTGTGAAGTGCTAAGGATGTTCGGCGACGCTTTCGACATAGTTCATGCGCACGACTGGCTCACAGCGCCGGCCGCCGTCAAGCTGAAACACCTGCTGAGGAAACCGCTCATAGCCACGATACATTCAACGGAGTATGGACGTAGAGGAGGCATAAAGGACATGTTTCAAAGACATATCCACGAATGGGAATGGTACCTAACCTACGAGGCCTGGCGAATAATAGTCTGCAGTAGATACATGAGGGATGAAGTTAAGAACACCTTAGGAGTTCCCGAAAGCAAAATATCCGTGATCCCCAACGGAGTCAACCCGTTAAACATCGAGATAACAGATTCCAAGACGCTTAGAAGCAGATATGCGGCTCCATGGGAGAAAATAGTTCTCTACGTTGGCAGACTAGTCTACGAGAAGGGGCCTCAAGTACTTTTAGAAGCGGCAGCGCGCATACTGTCCAGACGCAGAGACATCAAATTCGTCTTCGTTGGAGAAGGTGTTTTAAAGGATAAGCTAGTTAAAAGGGCTAAAGACATGGGAATACTTGAAAAAACATATTTCACAGGCTTCATAGATGATAATGAACTAGCAACTCTTTACCACATATCTGACGTAGCCGTGTTTCCAAGCCTCTACGAACCATTCGGGATAGTGGTTCTAGAGGCGATGTGGGCTGGCACCCCGGTTATAGTTTCAGACGTAGGAGGACCGGCCGAATACGTGGAGAACGGAGTCACCGGCGTTAAAGTGCCGCCACAGGATCCCGAGGCTTTAGCAGCCGCTATAGAAAGCCTGCTAGACAATAAGGAGTACGCCTACTATCTCAGCAGAAACGGCTTGAAAAAGGCTAGAGAGGAATTCACATGGGAAAACATAGGTAGGAAAACTGTTGAGATATACAGAGAAGTATTAAAAGAATACTCTGAAGCGGAATGGAAGCCAGGCTTCAGCCTTTCCCGCCGAAACCAGCTATAGCGGCTTCATAGATCTTTAAAGTCTTCTCAGCAACCTTATCCCAGGTAAACTCCTTTAATACTCGCCTCCTCCCGTTCTCGCCCATCTTACGCGCCCTATCCGGGTTGTCGAGAACGTTGTTGATGCCCCACGCTATATCTGCTGGATCGTATGGATTTATGTGGTAACCGGTCTGATTCGGTCCATACGGTATAACGCTCTCCCTAAACCCGCTCACACCACGGGCGCCTACCACGACAGGCTTCTTCATAGCCATAGCCTCTAAAGCTACTATTCCAAAGGGCTCGTAGAGGCTTGGGAAAACAACGACGTCTGCCGCCGCGTAATGCACTATTCTCTCAGGCTCCGAGATAAACTCGAACCTGAACTTCACCTTGTCCTTAAGCCTTAAATGACCGCTAAGCCTAACTAGATAATCCTGTAGCTCACCTGTACCTACTACGACCAGCTTAGACTCAGGATGTTTATCCAACACATGCGGCATCGCGAGTATAAGCTTGTCAACGCCTTTAACCGATGCTAACCTGCCTATAAACAATATCATTTTCTCATTCTCAGAGATGCCATATCGTCTCCTAATTTTTTCAATCTCCTCAAGACGTACTTTATCCGGGTCGTATTTCCTCGGGTCAACACCGTTCCATACAACATTAATCTTGTTAGACGGGTATCCAAGAGATACAAGCTCGTCTTTCATAGCATATGAAACCGTTATTATGACGTCAGCTGCTGCCGCGCCCTTCTTTTCAAGCTCTATAACGGTCTTGGAACCGTCTCCAAGCGTCCTGCCCTGCTCCGAGGAATGCATGTGGAAGGCCATCGGCAACTTTAACGATTTCTTAGAGGTTATCCCGGCTATGGCTGATAACCAGTCGTGAACCGATAATATGTCGAAGTGTCTTAGCTCTCTGGGCACAACATCGTTTATCAGCTTGGAGGCTGAAAGCAGGTTATAGAGTAATATATCTGAAAAGAATTTGAGGCCCGGACCCCAACGCCTTATATCTTCAGCCACCATGTCGAATATTATATCGGTTATATCCATCAGTAAAGGCCTGTGTATCTCTACACCCCCCATTATCTCCCTTGTCTTAAGGTTACCGGGGTTCATGGTGAACACTGTAACATCGTGCCCCATCCTGACATACTGCCTAGTGATCTCAGCCGCGTAGGTTCCGAGCCCTCCGACTAGCCTAGGAGGATATTCCCATACGAAGAACGCGATATCCAATCCTCTCACCGACAACGTCTCTTATAGCGTTCACATAAATATAATTTATGCAACGATAAGCCTTCTAGTTTTTCTTTACAGATTATAATCCTAGATTTTTACTAAAAGTTGGATGTTTGAGAAACGTAAAATAAGTCTTTTTACTAAAGACCACCATGTGTTTTAATATAGGTAACTACTTTACGTATAGCTTCCGCGATACCATATACGTCTTCATCGCTGTAATGTTCGTTCCAGGTTATGACTATTAGCCTCTTAAGGGCCTCTTCAGCGTTAGGACACAACCCCTCGTGGTATTTCACGTCTCTACCGTAGAGGGGGCAGCCCCAAGGGCATTCAGTATCACCGTAAGCCCTGTGTTTTCTAAGCCAGGTAGCCATATATATCGGCTTACCTATATAGCCAGCCCCGGCTGGCACCCCCTCAGCCCTAATGGCTTTAGCGAACTCGTCAGCCGACACGCCTAACTCGTCAGGGTCTACTAGTAGGGGATAGTGCCAGAATGAATGTTTAACATGTTTAGGAGGGTTTGGAGGATATATGCCTTCCAGCCCCTCTATTTCTCTGGTTAGAAGCCTTGCAGCCCGCCGCCGCGACTCCACAACCCACTCCAGCTTTTTAAGCTGGGCCAGAGCCACAGCGCCCTGTAGCTCAGTCATACGGTAGTTAAACCCAAACATCACATAGGTTCTAGCGTGTGATGGGGCGGCCCTATCCCATCCCTTATCCATGAACAGCCTAGCCCGCCTAGCCAGCCCATCATTATTGGTAACAGTTATACCTCCGTCACCCGTGAACATATGCTTCGACTGCTGCAGGCTGAAGCAGGCTATATCGCCTATTGTTCCAACACGCCGTCCCTTATACTCCGCTAAATAAGCCTGGCAACAGTCCTCCACAACGTATGCGCCAACACTCTCAGCCATCTCAATTATCGGATCCATGTCACACGGCATGCCGAAAAGATGTACAACCATTATTACCTTGGTCTTATCAGATACTACGCGTTTCAAACATGAAGGATCAATATTCAGCGTGCTAGGATTCACGTCGCTAAATATCGGTATAGCGTTCTGAGCAATAATAGGTATGATGGTCCCCATGTCAGTTATCGGCGCTGTAATCACCTCATCACCGGGCCCCGTCCCTAGAGCTCCGAGAGCTATATGGATGGCGGCGGTGCCGGAAGTGGAGGCAACAGCGTGCTTCACCCCGTAAAACTCGGCGAACCTCTTCTCAAACTCAGCTACCTTCTTCCCACCCCATCTGAAAAGATATCTACTCTCCAAAACCTCTTTAAGCTCTTTAAGCTCCTCCTCTCCGACGTTTCGCCAGGAGGGTAATGGTTTTTCTACAGCGGGCTTACCGCCGTGTAAAGCAAGTTTTTCAACCAAAGCTTAGCCACCGGTTTAAAATCTAGGAGGAGAAAATATAAAAATAGTTACTGGTTCTCTAAATAGCCGTCAGCGATTTCACGGTTTCATCATCTAACCGTTTAACAACCTCTACTATTAGCCTGATCGCGTTCTCCAGGTCTTCCAAGTGTAGAACTCCGACATGTGAATGAATATGCCTCGTCGGAACACCTACCACTACGCTGGGTCTGCCGGTCTTATATAGATGCAGCCTACCCCCGTCTGTCGCTCCTCTTGAGATTATGGAAAGCTGATACGGTATACCCTCCTCCTCTGCCACGTTAATTATAAACTCTTTTAGCTTCTGGCAGGGTATCATAGAGGCGTCAAAGGTAACTATGGACGGGCCCTTCCCCAGCTTTGTCGGGGCCTCCGTCGGCTTTATCCCGGGCACGTCGCCTGCTATATCGACCTCAGTCACTATGGCCACGTCATGATCTGCTATCCAGGCTGTCGTGGCAGCGCCTCTAAGCCCAACCTCTTCCTGAACAGTGACGGCGGCTATGAACGTGTTCGGGTGTCTCACACCCGTCTCCACAATGTGTTTTAAAGCCTCAACGGCTATGAATGCTCCAACCCTGTCGTCAAACGCCTTGCCGAAAACAGTCCTACCCGTGTTTGATCGCGTAAACGGAGACCACGGCGCTATAGGATCACCTATCCTAATCCCGAGCTCTTCCACCTCTTTCCTGCTGGTAGCGCCGACGTCTATGAACATACGCTTTATCTTGACCACTTTATTCCTTTCATCAGGCTCAAGGAGGTGAGGCGGCTTAGAAGTTATAACGCCGTGCACCAACCCTTTTCTAGTTTTTATAACGACTCTTTGAGCCAACAACACCTGATCA
>CAYSTQ010000001.1:0-38107 GCA_964433855.1 uncultured Thermoproteales archaeon | reverse complement strand
GAAGGCTGAGTCGACTATTCCCGGTGAGAATATCGGAATTTTTCTTAAAGCCGCCTGTCTGAGAATGGAGTTTTCGTCGTTTAAGCGTTGCCCTGCTTTATAAAGTATTTCGCTAGGCGTCCATATCTCCTTTTCCTCTATAAGTTCGTCAAGTAACTTGAAGGTAAACTTCTCTATTATTGGCCCGTAGCTTTCAAGAGGTACGAGAACGTTTCCGAGCCTATGTATTTCAAGGTTTTTAAGCATGACGTCGTCAAAACCGAAGTCGCCATGGAAGTACTTGCCACCTACAGCTTTTGCTATATCGTGATCTATGGTGCCCCCGGTCGTAACTATAACGTCTATTAAACCTCGGCGGACGACGTCCGCTATTATCCCCCGGAGACCTGTAGCAATCATATTTGCTGTAAAGGCTAAGAATACTGTGCAGCTCCGGTCAGTTAACATATTAATAAGGCATTCAACAGCTTTAGCGAGGTGGCTGGCCATAAATCCTCCCATTTTAGAATATACATCATAGAGCTCTGCGACTTTCATATCAGGTTTGACACGAACATCCTCTACTGGCCTGGATAGTATGTCACGTCGTTTCTCCAAGTTCCACGCCTCCGTTGGCGTATGAGCCACTTCTATCGCACATAGAGATATATCTTGTGGCTTCTCCAGCTTTCGTGTAATTCCTCTATTTTCACGGGTTTCCACCCAGTTATCTCAAAGTCGTGTGAAACCACTCGCGCGCCGTGCTTAAGCTCTTTCTCTAGTTTTGGTCTCAACATTTTATTGACGCTTGTAAGCAGATAGAGTGTTACAACGTCGGCGTCGCCTATATCTATTTTGAACATGTCCCCATGTATGACCCTGACTCTATCCTCCAGCCCTAACTGCCTTATTTTCTCTCTACATCTCTCAACCAGATCCTTCCGTATTTCTATGCCTATGGCTCTAGCGCCAAACTCAGTTGCGGCTAGAATTATTATTCTGCCATCGCCACACCCTAAATCGTAAACTAGTTCTCCGGGCTTTACTTCTGCTAGTTCAAGCATTTTGCGCGCTACAGGTTCCGGAGTCGGCACAAACGGCACTGAGGGAGTGTACATTAAGGTCACCGTCACAAACTACTACGTTTCGGTTACCAGATAAATTTCTTAGGGTTTATAAAGGAAACAGTATGTCGTGAATGTTCCGTATTCATCTTGGAGTGTCCAAGTTCTTATACAGGCTTTTGCGATGGTCTAATCCTCCGGCTCTTGGGAGTCTAGCTTAACTACATTAAATATATCATATAAAATTTTTCTTTTTATCATTTCCTCATATATGCGCCAGACCCTTTTCGGGGTGACTAAACCGGGGTACAAGCCTTTACTTCTTAGTTCTACTAGCACGTTCTCGTAGAAGTTCTGAGGATCTACTAAGGGATGGCTAAGGGCTCTGACAATGGCCTCAGATATATCCTTATTAGATGGATACTTAGGTTTACGACGTCTTCTACGCCCCATTACCAGGCACCAAAAATATAGGCTTGAAAGACTTAGAAATAATTCGTGGCGGATGAAGAGCTCCACCGCGCTGACCTATGACGATTAGGAGGTGATCTCGGACGCCTTTCAGAGATGATGATCTGGGCTGAGTACTGAAGGATTGATGACACGAACCCGGTCTGAGGATCTATTATAAACAGTTTTCAGATAGGCTTGAACTGAAATATTTCAGTTGAAAGAGGAACTATCTCAGCGTCTCTGGCAAGCTAATATTTGTCTGAGAAAGCCTCTGAATGGTTTAAACTATATAGTTAATCCTGTCGCAAACACTTATTTTATATACGGCGTTCGAAATTATTGGCTTGAGGTTAAAAATGGTGATGGGCATGTCCTCCGTTGCTAGATTTGTATTCGGAGATGCAAGAGAGTGGCGATATATAGTAGCTAGCTTGGCGACGCTTATCGACGAAGCTAATTTCATAGTAGATCCGGAAGGATTGCGGCTGAGAGCTCTGGATCCATCTAGGATAGCCATGGTGGACTTCTCTTTGCCGTCCATGGCTTTTGAAGAGTTTGAATGTTCAGAGGAGAGCAAGATAGGTGTTAACTTTGACGATCTTAACAAAGTATTAAAAAGGTGCCGAGCTGATGAAAAAATAGCTTTCGAGGTGTCCGGTAATAGGCTGACTATAAAGATAATAGGCAAGGCTGAAAGAAGGTTTAGCTTACCCCTTATAGACATAGCGGGTGAGGAGCTTCCAACGCCACGGGTCACGTTTACTGCTCGAGCTAAAATGCTTAGTGACACCCTTAAAGACGCTATATCAGATGCTGAGTTAGTGAGCGACAGTGTTAGGTTTAAAGGGGAGGAAAACGAGCTGGTGGTTAAGGCCAGCAGTGACAAAGGTGACGTTGAGGTCAGGTTTACCGTGGAGACGGGATCCCTGATAGAGTACGAAGTTGATGAGCCCTCCCAAGCTTCCTATAGTGTAAGCTACCTGTCTGACATGTTAGGTAAGGCCACTAAACTTTCGGATATAGTGTCTCTGGAGTTTGCCACTAATAAACCTCTTTCGATGGGTTTTGAGATAGCTGGCGGAGGCAGGTTAACGTACTTCCTGGCGCCCAGAGTCGAGGCGTAGCGGCGAGAGCCTTGTCTTCACGTATAGAGGCTTTCTTTACTATTGAGGACAAGGCTAAATATCCATTTACTCTAGATGCCTTAGAATACGCTAGAAGCCGCCCTATATCACTGGAAGACTTAGGATATGGTGTTGGTAAAGAGATCGTTAGGCGTGCAGTAGAAAGGATCGTGGAAGCCATTGAGAGGCGTGAGGTTACCGTTGAAGCGGGAGGAGATATAGATGTTGAAATATTATCATTTCCAGTGTCTATACTATTGCTCAGGTTAATAGGTGACAAATATCTGATAAATAAATACGCCGTCGCAGAGTCAAAAAGGGTCGGTAGGCTTCTCAGAGATGAGGATTGGGAGAAGTTGTTATACATAGCTTCAAGGACGCTCGGTTGGAAAATCGAGGTTTTATCCAGGGGATCAAATAGGTTTTTTGTTTTAAGTTTTTTAGATTATGTGGAGAACCTGCCGCAGCACAGTAAGGAATGGAAACTAGTTAATAGAAGACTCGAGAAGGGAAAGGTCTTTGTTCGTAAAGCGGAACTAGCCCGGCTCATAGAGGAGGCTGTGAAGAAGATTATAATTAGCCGTGCTACTGATCAAACAACTATAGTTGGGGAGATGCCTGACAGCGTTTCTGAGGCTATAGAGCAGATAAGCCGTATATGGTCAAGGTATAGGCGTGAAATAGAGGAGATCAGGACGGTGGCAGCGAGCGTTGGCGAGGGAGGATATCCACCTTGTATAAAGGCTCTTTTTGAGGAAGTTAAAAATGGAAAGAACATTCCGCACGCTGGCCGTTTCGCTTTGACGACTTTTCTTCTGTCTATAGGCTGGCAAGTAGATGAGGTGGTGGAGCTCTTTAGGGCATTGCCTGATTTTAATGAGTCGATAACTAGGTATCAAGTAGAGCACCTGGCTGGTCTGAGGGGATCTAGAGTTAGGTATAGCACTTATAAATGCGCTAATATGAAGACCTTTGGGCTATGTCCAGGAGAGCCCCCTGAATGCAGGAATGTTAAGCATCCGCTTCAATATTATTTTAGGGCTATTAGACGGACAGCCGGAAGGAGGGTGAGCCGGGGTGGAAGCCAAACAGAGCCTTCTTAGGAAGATGTTCAGCGAATACTATAGGAGTAATGCCGATAAGATAGAGCCTCCTAAAAGGCTTCCTAACAGAGAATTCGGTTTCGTGTTGTTTCACAGCCAGGGAATGATTAGACACGTTGCCTTTCGCGAACTTACGGAGCTGAGCAGATTCATGAAGACGCGGACGCCGATGCATGCCTATTATTCGTCGGCCTACTATAGATTACCTGCCGAGCCAACCATGGAGCGAAAGGAATGGCTTGGCGCTGACCTTGTTTTCGACATAGATGTAGACCATATACCGTCCCCGTGTAAGAAGCAACATGACGTGTGGAGCTGTCTCTCATGCGGGGAAGCTGGGGCTGGGATGCCGCCGGATAAATGTCCTAGGTGCGGGAGCGAGAGAATAAAGAAGGAGACGTGGGTATGTGAAACATGTATTGAGATAGCTAAAGACGAGGTGCTTAAGCTGCTTGATGTTTTGATAGACGAGTTCGGCCTATCAAAATCGGAGATGTATGTGGCCTTCTCAGGGCATAGAGGTTTTCATGTACATGTTGAACAGAATGAGGTCCTCGGTTTAACCCAGGACGGCAGGAGAGAGATCGCGGATTATTTGCTGGGTCAGGGCCTGGATCTGTATCAGCTACTGGATAATTGGGGGGTGATAGACGCAGGGAAACCCGGTTGGCCGGGAAGGATTGCTAGGGGAATATATGAGGTATTAGAGGAAATGGATGAGGAGAAACTGTCTAAGGCTGGTTTACGCTCTCAAAGCATTAAATTGTTGACTGGTAAGATAGATTTAATACTTGAGGCTATCACTCAGACAGGGCTTGATAAGAAACGTTTAAGCCGTTTAGGCCCGGCGACCATCTCAAGGTTAGCAGAGATAGCAGCTAGAAAAACCAGATGTAACATAGATGAGAAGGTGACAATAGACGTGAAAAGGCTTATACGTTTACCCGGTAGCCTGCATGGTAAGACGGGGTTTAAGGTTACGAGAATAAGCTGCAATGAGGTGGAAATGTTCGATCCAGTTAAGCATGCCGTTGTGTTTAACTGGTCTGAGCATATGATACTGGAGGTTAGGAACCCTCCGCGTAGAATAGTTGGTTTTGAGTTTAGTAGGGGGTCAGGTAGATACAAGCTGCCGTTGCCTATAGCAGTTTATTTAATCGGTAATTTGCCCGATAAAATAGTCTTGTTAAAAACGATATAAGTTTGGTAACGGTTTATGGTAAATCGGCATTCCTGTTTAACGGTGTATAGTCTTGGCGCTTCAGGGTAATGAAAGTACTGGGGAGGAAATAATATTTAGGTGGCGAGAGGAAAGAGAAAGCCAAGAGCTGGTTCAGATTCCTAAGGATTTCTACCAGAGAGCTGTTAGCTATATCTCCGATTTAAAGTCGGGGACTGTAGGGGACGAATTGGAGAATAGTGTTAAGCGTTTAGAGGCTGAGATGCTTAAAAAGGTTTTAACCGACTTTTTCTGCATCCGTCTTAGGAAGTTGCTAGATTTGGTGTCTGAGGGCCGTGCTGTTGATAGAGGGTTATTAGCTCCGCAGGAAATAGAGGTTTTCGAATTAATATTAAGAGTTATCGAGGCTTTTCAGGAAGGCGGGATTAAGAAGTCTTCGAAAATAGAAGGATCTAAGAAAGGTAAGGAGGGAGTTCTCGTGTTTTTTAAAAAGCCTCATCCTCCTTTCATAGCTACCGATGGCCGGATATATGGCCCCTTTTCCCCGGAAGATATAGCTGTTCTTCCCAGTGAAGACGCTGAACGGCTTATAGATAGTGGTGTTGCTGAAAGCCCTGGGTGATACGGGAGTAGCTGACGGCAAGTTTTTAAGAAAGATTTTCCAACTAGGTTCTAAGTAGTTCGTGAGGGATGGATAATGAAGGTTCCGAGAAGGATACGTACCTATTGCCCACGGTGTAGGGCACACACTATCCATACAGTGTCGCTCTACAAACCAGGTAAGCGTAGAAGTGTAGCGGAGGGGGAACGACGCTATGCGCTTAAGAAGAAGGGTTATGGATCAAAGAGAAAGCCTGAGCAGAAAAGAACCGCTAAAGTGACCAAGAAGCAGGTTCTTAAGCTTAAATGTAGCCAGTGCGGGTATACGAGACATAGTGAAGGTATAAGGTTGAAGAGGCTGGAGATCGTGGAGGTCACTAGGAGGTGAGCAACATATTGAAGAAGCGTAAGATACTCATACCTGAGCCTAAAAGCAGGTTTTTACTGGTTCAATGTGTTGAATGTGAGAATCAGCAAGTAATATTTGATCACGCGTCAACAGAGGTCCCGTGTATAGTGTGTGGCCGTGTTCTCGCCAGGCCTACGGGTGGAAAGGCCGAGGTTCTCGCTAAGGTGATTAGGGTTCTAGAGTGATCGGTGATAAATTTTGGTTAGGAAACGTAATCCTCTACCTAAGTACGGAGAGCTTGTTATAGGAACAGTAACCAAAATATTTGAGCATGGAGCTTTCGTGAGCCTAGACGAGTACAACGGGTTAGAGGCTTTCTGTCCTCTGGGGGAAGTGACTAAGTCGTGGTTTAAAAGCATAAGGGAGGTTTTGAAAGAGGGCCAGAAAAGGGTTTTTAAAGTAATACGTGTGGACCCTGTTAGAAGACATGTTGACGTATCCCTTAGAAGGGTGGCTGATTCAGAACGCCGTGACAAACTAGCTGAGTGGAGACGGTCGAATAGAGCTGAAAATCTACTTGCGTTGGCCGCGAAAAAGCTTGGAAAAACTCTTGACGATGCATATGTGGAAGCAGGATGGAAGCTTGAGGATTATTACGGTGAGATATATGCGGGTTTTGAGGAAGCAGCGCGAAGAGGCGTAGCGGCCCTCGAGGAGGCCGGGGTTAGAAAGGAATGGATTTCGGTTCTGGCGGAAATGGCCAAAAACTACGTGGAGTTGCCTGAGGTAAGTATAAGCGGGTTATTTATCATTAGGAGCCTTGCTAGCGACGGGGTTAAACGTATCAAGGATGCATTGCTTACCGGGGTTGAGGCGGCTAGAAAGTTTAAGGACGTGAAAATTAGAATCTATACTGAAGGCGCCCCTAGATATAAGATTGATTTGATAGCGCCAGACTACAAAATAGCTGAGAAAGCAATGTATGAAATAGTACATTCTGTCGCAGATAAGGCGAGAAAACTCGGGTGCTCGGTTAACTTCCAGAGAATTAAAAAGTGAACGGTATGCCTTCAGGATGGCTTTTACGTAAATGTTCTCTATGCGGTAGGTATACTTTAAAAAGGGAAAGGTGTCCTGAGTGCGGGGCTCCTGTTAAAATACCTCATCCTAGCAGGTTTTCCCCCGTTGATAAATACGGCAGGTATCGTAGAATACTTAAATACGGTGATTGTTAAAAAGCCTAAAAATTTAGGCTACGGATTTTTTATCGTTTCGTTTCATTGTAAAGAACTTCGAATACAAGCACCCATTCGTTGGGTTGTGAAGCGTAAACCAGTTTAAAGTACTGTGGCTGTGGTATCTTTATCTGTGGGCCGCGGTAACCCGGTATCTTGCCGCCTAAATACGGGGGTAGAGGCTCGAAAATGAAGCTTCTACGCGTATCCGTTTTAGTAAATAGAAGCTTGTACAGTGTAGCGTTTCCGGCTTCAGGGGTGTTTGCTGGTACCAGGAATCTTAAACGGTATCCCTGATACTCGATAGTTGCTGTTGTCTGATACTTTGACGGGTCGAGGCCCGCTATTCTAGCCATCCAATAACTTTTGCCAAAGTCTCCATAACCTCTAGGATCAGGATAGTAGGATGAGCCTAAGTATGATAGTGGCAAGCTCCTAAACGGCTCAAAAACGACGACGTGCGTCACGTTGTACTTCCTAAATATTTCTACGGCCTTATCCTCAGGCGATAGGAAAGCCCTAGCTATCTGGGCTATCTGTGTCGTGTTTAGTGTTCCATTGTCTGCTAGGGTGCTTCTATTCGTGTTGACAGCTATCCAGTAGCCGTAATCCCACCAGCAAGCTATCACCGCGTCCTTTGGCAGGTTTTCATGCATCCATTCAAGTGCTGAGAGCCAGTCCACGTATTGGTAATTGTATGCGGATACTGAGAAGCCTGAACTTAGAATTAAGGCGGGTTGATGACCATAGAGCACCGGTAGCTGGTTAGTAATGGAGGGAAGAGTTATCAGGGATATTAACGCTAAAGCCACTATGAACGGCTCCTTTCTTATGCGAGGCGACGTTTTACGCCTTTTTCCGAGCTCTCTTTCTGAAAGAGCTTGACCAGCAGCTTCAAAAATTTCGCAGAATCCTGTTGACGCCGTCATTGCTAGCGCTGGGGTGAAAACTAGGCTTAGCCTAGCAAATGACATGGCTGGATACAAGGTGGTTATAGCGAAAATTAAGGCTAATATATCTGTAGGCTGCCGTCTTTTCACGAAGACGTATATGCCGGCCAGGAAGAATATCGCGAATATCTGATAGTCCGTGTATAGCATAGCCCACGTGGGTATTCTGTGTTCACCAACAGACTCTATTATGGCGCTTCTTGCCACCGGGTATATTATGGATAATATCCTTCCGGCGGGGCCCTGTAACAAACCTAGTTGCCAAGCAGTGACTCCGGCGACTAAGCTAATTATTGCTAAAGCGGTTACGTGTCGGCGGCTAAGCCTTATTTCGGGTAAGAAGCTTCTAACTAATAGAGCCAGTGAAGCTATATTTGTCACCATTGGAAGCAGGCCATAAGCGCTTAGGAAGGCGACTCGCCAACCGAACCGGGGCGTTATCGCTATGAAGAGCGTCATAATCAGGTTGGTAACTAAATATTGTTTAGCTACTTTCTGTCCCTGCCCTATCGCTATCATTACTAACACATATAATGCGAGTAAGTTCCAGGGATATATGTAGCCGCCCCATGCTAGGACGACCATGCTCATCGATAAGCCAGATATGAAAGCCCAGAGCATGTTTCCTTCAAAGGCGCGGATGAACAGGTATAAGCCTAAAAGCATAAAAGGTATTGCTACGCCTTCATGCTTTCCTCCAAGCGTTGTTCTAGCTAGATACGCTGGGCTTATAGCGACTATAAGTGCTGCTAGTATGCCAGCGGCCTTAGAGTGTATTTTTTTAGTAAGCAGGTACATTATAGGTACGGCTATGGCGGCGAAAACCGCTGGGACGAAGGCGTGTATCGTGTATAAATCCGTGTTTATGTTTAGGCTTCTAAGTATCAGGTATATGGTAGCTGAAGTAAGCGCTGATCCGGGCTGGCTGGTTCGTCTAAGGTCACGGCCATACGGGTACCAGAAAAGGGTGTCTTTGGCATGGTGCGGCTCAAACCACCATTCAAACCACCATGCTATCCCCGCCCAGCCCTTTGAAGCCACTAAATGCGACAGATAATATTCATAGTATGGATCGAACTCGGTCAGGTAAATACCCCATCTCATCGGCATTATTCTTAGAAATAACGCCACGATGAAGCATATGGTAACAGCCACGATAACTATGGTTTTGTCGTCTCCAAAATATTCAAATAGTCTAAGTAGTCGCCGCCCAAGATCGCCAAGTATCCTCTTCGCGGTCTTCATGCATCATCCCCTTCTAGCCCCTAAACAATTTTCTTTTCCTTTCCTCCGTTCTACTTATCTCTATGGTTATAGGGGCGTATGAGAGTTCTGCTAAGCATCTAGGGCATCTACCACCGAATCTTTTGACGATTTCCTCCGGCGGTAACGGCTCATCGCCTTCGTAAAGGATAAAAGAGCATCTATGGCATATTATTCGTTCAGGCATACCGTTACACCCTATGTTTATGGTGATTAGGCCTTCACTGCATCAAAAATCTTTCTCTGAGACCACGAAATACTTAAGTAGATTAGCCTCGTTGCAGATCTTGTTCATACAGTATCTAAGTAGGGGTGCGTTGATGCCTGGCGCGTTCGCGTTTATAAACAGGTTAAAGAAAAAGCTGTACAGCGAGGCTTACATGAATCTGTTTTTAGCGTTATTGCTGATCAGCTGTATTTTACTTATGAGCGGGCTTCTCTTCATAATTTTTCAGGAGTCGGCAAGTGGAGTGGTTTATTATGGGTTGAGTTTTCAAACAAACGTCGAGCTTGCTATAGTTTTCATAGCGTATGCCAGTGGGGCTTTAGGGCTTATAACGATAATAGAGGCGGCGCGTAGGGGTAGCCGTGGAGGGGCGGCGTATCTAGTAGCGGTGGGCAGCATCATGGTTCTTTTCTCCTGGATACTTCTTCAGTATCTCTATACTGTTAAAAGAGGGTAACTTAAGGTATTCAGGATGAAGTCAGCCTACGGAAGGTTGATGGTGAGGATTAATGAAGGATCCCTAGTATTGATTGCTGGTAGGTATAAGGACGCAAGTTATGAGGTGTTAAAGAGTTTACTGGAAATATTTAGAAATAAAGGAAAAGTAATACTTCTTTTATCTGATGACAGATGGGTTAACCGTTATGGTGTGGACGTTGAAAAATATTTTACTATTTGGATTGATAGTTTCGAGGAGCAGTACCTTGTTATCAATTCTCTGCAAAGGTTTTTTACAGGGCCGTGCTGCAATATTAAATGTGTCGTGTTTGACAATGCCCTATACTATTTCCTAACAAGCCCTCTTGCGTTTCACGCTGGTGGAGCATCGGAAAGACTCCTGGCTGAACAGATAGCTATGCTTAAAAATATAGCTTTAAGACATAAACTCTATGTGTTTCTAGGTGGTTGCTTTGATAAGTATCGTGATAAACCTGTTATGTGGAGATTGTTCCAAAAATACGTTGACCTCGTTTTAAAGACGGAGTATTCGGATGAGAATATGAGGTTAAGTTTACTTGATGTTGAGTTGAAAGAAATGGAGAGTTTTGACATCTTAATTGAAAGAGGTGGGGCAGAGGACTACTATTAAGTCTTTACTTAAGGGTAAGACTATAGTGGTTATGGTTGATAGGCCAAAGCTTTTCCTAAAGTTAATTAGACTGTTGAACAGGTTAGGTATTCGATACACGGTTGACTTGAGTGTTGATGATAACCAGGCTGATCTTGTTATAGTTTCCAAGGGACGGTCCGGGAACGGGAATGTGATGACGGTCTGCGAAGAGCTTGTAAGTAAGGAGATGCTGTTTTCTCTAGAGCTTTTAAGACACATATTAAAAATTAATATTTATAATAAAATAATTATGGGGATTGATCCTGGAGAGCGTATAGGTGTAGCCGTGATAGGTGATGGTGTATTTGTATATGGGACGGTTTTAGTGGAGGTTAACGCGACTATAGAGCTTATAAAACAGCTTATCGAGTATTCGCGGGCACGCAGCATCCTGGTTAGAATAGGTATGTTTGCAGGTGGCAGCAGAATAGCGGTGGACTTGGCGAAAACCCTGAGTCACAGTAATGTTCGTATAGAGCTCGTGGACGAGCGGCATGTTAGCTCTCTAGCTAAGATATGCAGCAAGATTTTGGGGAGAGCGTCTAGAAACATAGTTTCTGCTTACGCTATAGCTATAGCGGGAGATAAAGGGTTGTCCGTATCTATTTGCTAGACCTAACAGAATATTTATCTACTCCCTTGATTGTTGAATAGCTGCATTTAAACAGAGGATAAATGGAGAGGGGGATGACGTACGTCTAAAGAGAATGTGAAGTCATTCCAGTTCTTGGTAGAGGGCGGTAAAGCCACGGCAGGTCCACCGATAGGCCCAGCTCTTGGTCCCTTAGGGATAAACGTAATGCAGGTAGTGAACAGGATAAACGAGTTAACAAAGGAGTTTTCGGGAATGCGAGTGCCTGTAAAGGTTCACGTTAATGTTGATACTAAACAGTTTGAGGTAGAGGTCGGGCTTCCTACAACCGCCGCACTTATAATAAGGGAGCTAGGCATATCTAAAGGCTCAGGCGAGGCTGGGCGGACTCCAGTAGGCGATCTATCCTTTGACCAGGTTATTAAAATAGCTTTAATTAAAAAGGGCCAGTTGAAATCCAAGACCTTAAAGGCCGCCGTGAAGCAGATCCTAGGGACGTGTTTAAGTATGGGAGTTACCGTGGAGGGCAGAGATCCCAGAGAAGTACAGAGAGAAATAGATAAAGGTATCCGCGACGATGTACTAGCAAAATATGAGGGGGAATGGGGGTCTCAATAGATGAGCTTGCCGCTAGATGGTATAGTTAAAGCGGTGGACGAAGCTAAGAGGCTAGCTAAACCACGTAGATTTACACAGTCGGTAGAGTTGATAGCGAAGCTAAAGGATATCGATCTTAAACGGCCGGAAAACAGGTTCAATCTGAGCGTGCGGCTTCCCCATATGCCTCCTGAAAAGCTTTCAAGGGTGTGTGTAATAGCCTCGGGAGGCCTCGCTGTAAGGGCTCGAGAGGCGGGCGCCGACATGGTTCTGCTTAGAGAAGACATAGATGCCTTAGCGTCTGATAAAAGAAGAGTACGTAAAATAGTCAGGGGATATGATTTCTTTCTAGCTAGCGTTGACCTAATGGCACACATAGGTAGGGCACTGGGTAGGTTTCTCGGTCCAAGAGGAAAAATGCCTCAGCCAGTACCTCCCACGGCGGATATAGCCCCGCTCATAAATCACTTTAAACACTGCGTCAGGGTTAGGGTCCGGGATCAACCGTTAATAATGTGCCGGGTAGGCCTTGAGAATCAGCCGAGTAAAGACCTCGCAGAGAACATAGGAGCGATCTTCACAGCGTTGGAGGGCAGGATAAGCGTGCCTCAAAATATTGAACGGGTTTATGTTAAGCTTACAATGGGGCCTGCAGTTAGGATTAAAACTAGGTGATCAGGCTTGTCTATGGCGGCTCTTAAAAAGCGGAAAATACCGGGGTCTAAGGTTAGAGCGGTTAAGGAAATGGTTGATTTACTTAAAAAATACAGAGGTATTTTACTAGTAAGTATAACGAGTGTTCCAGCGCCTGTTCTGCATGAGATAAGGGCAAAACTTAGAGAGCAGGGTGCGCTGCTTAAAGTCGTTAAAAACACGCTTTTCCGTAAAGCCATTGAGGAAATCTCGGCTCAGAAACCTGGCGTGGATAAGCTGGTGTCGTTCCTAACGGGCCAGAACGCAGTGTTGCTTACGAATGAGAACCCGTTCCTGGTGAGGCTATTCTTGGATAGGAACAAGGTTGCCAGGGAGGCTAGGGCTGGCGACGTGGCTCCACGTGAAATAGTTGTGTCAGAAGGAAACACGAACTTTGCTCCAGGCCCTATCATAAGCCTTTTCAACAAGGTAGGCATACCAACAACTATTAAAGAGGGTAGTGTGTGGGTTGTCAAAGACACTGTTGTCGCTAAAGAGGGCGATGTGATATCAGCAGATTTAGCGGATTTGTTAAAGCGGCTCGGTATAAAGCCGATAGAGGTCGGAGTTGACGTAAAGGCAGGCTATGTTGATGGCTTAGTTATCTCAGGTGAAGAACTCCAGATAGATCTGGGGGAGTATGAAGCACAGCTTAGGCAATGCGTCCAGGAAGCGTTTAACCTGTCTATTAATGCTGTATACCCAACCAGCGATACTGTGGCGTACATCGTCGCTAAAGCCCATTATGAGGCTACTGTAGCAGCGGTTGAAGCCAGCTTCCCATCAGCCGAAACTTTGCCACACATACTTGCTAAAGCCGAAGCTCAGGCCCAGGCGCTTTACGATGCTGTTGCGGCGAAATCTGACGCGTTTAAGTGAAGGGCTGTTAGATAGGGGATTTAGTGCCAAGTGTTTCAGGGGGTCTGTAAGATTTCTTAATTAGGCTTTCCGGCCCCCTTTCAGAGAGCGAGTTTTACCTCTCTAGCGTCAAATTATTTAAATCAGCTAGGCTCTCTCATTAGCAGGACTAAAGGATAATCTTAGACTTGGTGATGATTTGTTGGGCGATAGTCTGAAAGTGAAGCTGTTTGAAGAGGAGGGTTTCGAAAGGAAGATTTGTAGGAACTGCGGGGCGCCTTTCTGGACGCTCGACCCGGATAGGGAGTTCTGCGGGGATCAGCCCTGTGTTGACTACGAATTTATAGGGTCGCCAACAGGCGTAAAGGCAGAGTCTATAAAAAGTGTTAGAGAGGAGTTCTTAAGATTTTTTGAGGATAATGGCCATACTAGAATTAAGCGGTATCCTATCGTGGCCCGGTGGAGGGACGACGTCTATCTTGTGGGGGCGTCGATATATGATTTTCAGCCGTGGGTTACGGAGGGAATAGTGCCTCCTCCGGCAAATCCTTTGACGATTTCGCAGCCCTGTATAAGGCTTACCGATGTTGATAACGTTGGTAAAACTGGGCGTCACCTAACAAGTTTTGAGATGATGGCGCATCATGCCTTTAACATAGACAGGGAAGTCTACTGGATGGACGAAACCGTTGATTATGCGTACCGGTTTCTAACGGAGAGGATGGGAATACCCCCTAGGGAGATCACGTTTAAGGAGGACTGGTGGTGTGGAGGAGGCAACGCTGGGGAGGATTTCGAAGTGTTGGTAAGGGGGCTTGAGGTCGCTACATTAGTGTTTATGCATTACCGCGACCTTGATGGCGAAATAGTACCTATGAAGAATAGGATCGTCGATACGGGCTATGGTTTAGAGCGTATATACTGGCTAACTAAAGGGGCGCCAACGGTTTACGACGTGGTTTTTCCAGAGCTCGTTGATAAGCTTAGAACCGCTGCTGGTTTAGACAGACTCGACCCAGTGCTTATAGCCGAGGTCTCTAAAATAGCTGGCAAGATAGATGCTAAGAGACCTGGGGCGCTTAAGCGTATTAGGCAGCTAGCCGCAACGCGGCTAGGGTTCACGGTGAGCGAGATAGAAGCTATCCTTGATCCCTATGAGCGTATCTATGCTCTACTGGATCATACCAGGTCGATAATGTTCATGTTAGGGGACGGCGTTGTGCCGTCTAATAGCGGTGCCGGTTATCTGGCCAGGCTGTTGATCAGGAGATGTATAAGACATCTAATGAGACTTGGTATGGATATCGGGCTCGTCGACATCGTGGATATGCAGATATTTAGGTGGAGAGACGACTTCCCAGAGTACATCGACCTAAGGGATGAAATACTAGATATGGTGAGCGTTGAAGAGAAAAAGTACTATGCCACTATTAAAGAGGGGAAGAAGGCCGTAAAGAGGGTTGTTAATAGGGTTAGGAGAGAGGGCAGGTCACAGCTGAGCATTGACGAGCTGATGTTACTTTATGATTCCCATGGGCTCCCCCCTGACTTGGTTAAGGAGATGGTTGAGCCCGAAAACGTAGAAGTTGAAGTTCCCGCCGACTTCTATTCCCGGCTCGCTGAGCTACATGAAAAAAGAAGAAGAGGTAAAGATGGCGCGGCCTCAAGAATACCTGTTGAGATAAACGATTTAGCGCCGACAAAGCTTCTTTACTATGAAGATCCCCGGCGAGTAGAGTTTGAAGCCCAAGTTGTAGGTGTTTACCAGGATAAGTATCTTGTGCTTGACGCAACCTGTTTCTACCCTGAGGGTGGAGGCCAGCCATCTGATACGGGTATTGTGACAGACGGTGTTAATAGGGCTAAAGTATTAAAAGTTGAAAAAGTAGGCAACGTAGTAGTACATATATGTGATGTTTGCCCGTATAAACCTGGGCAACGTGTTAAAGGAGTAGTTGACTGGGAAAGACGGATGGCTCTTATGAGAAGCCATACAGCCACTCATATAGTTCTTGGGGCGGCTAGAAGAGTTTTAGGCAGGCATGTGTGGCAGGCCGGGGCACAAAAAGGCATTTACAGGAACAGGCTGGATATAACTCATTATAAACGTATAACTCGTGAAGAGTTGAAAAAGATAGAGAGATTGGCCAACATGGTTGTTGTGGAGAATAGGCCTGTGAAAGCGGTCTTCATGCCTAGAAATAAAGCTGAGGCTAAATATGGATTCGGTCTTTACCAGGGCGGTATAGTTCCAGGCCCAACGATAAGAGTTGTCGAGATAGAGGGTTGGGATGCAGAGGCATGTGGAGGATTGCACGTTAGCCGTACTGGAGAGGTAGGGATGATAAAAATCGTGGGAGTAGACAGGATTCAGGATGGTGTTGAACGGCTTGAGTTTACATCTGGGCTTGCTACGCTCAAATACCTGGAAGAACTAGAGGACAGACTCGCCGCTATAGCGAATCTTGTAGAAGGAGATATGGACAATGTTGTTAAACAGGTTGAGAAGATATCCAGTGAGAACACTAGACTTAGATATACTGTTAAGAGACTTATCACTGAACATGTAAGGATTCATGCGGAGAATCTGCTGGAAAGCTGTTTAAAAGTTGGGAATGTTAAACTTGTTGTCGCGGCACTGAGCGAAGAACCCAACGTCATAACCGATGTTGCTATAGCTGTTATACGTAAAGACCCGGAAACGGTAGTTGTCCTCGTATCTGACGAGGAGAAGCCCTATATAATAGTCATGTTAGGCGAGAACGTGGTTAAACTAGGGTTAGACGCTAGGATTGTAGGCAGAGCCATCACTGAAAGATTCGGTGGTAAAGGAGGCGGGAAGAACGATATGTTTAGAGGTAGGCTTAATAGACATATGGGTGAAAAGGAGCTGGCTGAAATACGTATCTTTCTTTCAGAAAATATCCTAAGTTTTATCCAATGATAGACATGACTGTTCTTAGAGTCGGTTTATTGCGTGAAGCAGTTGTTGACTACAGGTTCCTCCTTAACAGAGGATATCGGAGAGAGCCTGCTTTAAACATGGTAACTAGCCGTTATCAGCTTAGCACAGTTGAAAGAATGGCGCTTTTAAGAGGGGTCATGTCTTTAAACGAGGCTGAAAGCAGAAGAAGCAAGCTTGTAAGGCCTGAGATGGTGAAGGGTAGAAGGGTGATTATAGATGGTTTCAACGTGCTGATGACAATCCGGGCGGCGCTCTTGCGAAGACCGTTAATACTTTGCGATGACGGCTTCATAAGGGATATAAGCTCAGCATTTGAGAAAGTCAAGGTTACTGCATCCCTGTACACGGCGCTCGAGATAATGTTGTTCAGTCTAAAAAGGTTAAAACCTGCCAACGTAACCGTGTTTTTCGACTCAGGTGTAAGTAAAAGTGGTTTGTTCGCGGCTTACACCAGAAGATGTCTATTGAGATACGGTTTAACAGGGGGGTCTGTAGCCGTTAAAAAAGCGGATGTTGCAACTCTTTCAGTGAAGGGTCTTGTAGCGAGTAGCGACGCCGTCATCATCCTAAGAAGCTACGAGGTGGCGGATTTGGGAGGCTGGATCGCTTCAAAAATAGCGCCTGAAAGTCTTTTGGATATAGGCCGGTTCTAAACGGTGTTTAGAATGACTTAATAAGTTATAAACCAGTAATTATCTCTGAGTTAGGGCTATCCATGTAACATGGGTGTGAAGATATGCGTAGGCTGTCTCCGCGTGAGATGAGAAGGCTCTCTAAAAGGTTGGGCGTTGCTGTAGAGGAGCTTAAAAATGTTAGGGAGGTAAGAATATTTTTCGAAAATGGTGAAGTCATGGTGTTTGATTATCCTAAGGTGTCGTTAATGAAGGTCGGCGGCACCGAAATATTCCAGGTTATGGGTGATTATAGAAAGGAAAAGACCGAGGTTGTTGAGGAGAGTGGTGTCGAGGTGTCAGAAGAAGACGTGCAACTAGTGGCTCAGCAAGCTGGTGTCTCTATGGAAGAGGCTAGAGAGGCTCTTAAGGAGACTAAGGGAGACCTAGCGGAGGCCGTAATGTTGCTCACCTCGCGTAAAACTTTAAGGTGAAAAAGGTGGCCTACGAGAGGCTCTTTAACAAACTAACTAAGGAAAACCTCTGGATGTATGTAATCAGGCTGTTATCCGAGAAGCCGATGTATGGGAAAGAAATAGCTGAAGAAATACGTAAGCGGTTCAGGTTTAATCCAGCAACTATAACGGTTTATGTAGTACTTTACAAGATGGAAAGGGAGGGCTTGATAAAGCGGGTTAGGCTTGATGAAGAGGGTAAGGTCTACTATGAGCCTACTGAACTAGGGCTTCAAAAATTTAGTGACGCTAAGAATCTTCTCGAAAAAATATATTCAGAGCTCTTTTCTACTTCCTAATCGGTGCACTGGATGCTTACAGCGATTAAGCATAAACTAATTAAAATAGTAGATCCATTAGTTGACCTCTTGGTGATGATGGGGTTGTCCCCCAATATTCTAACGATTACAGGGCTAGCTCTAAGCGTTTTTTTCTTTTTCTTGACGTGGATAAATGGTTTTTCATATTATTTATTTACCTTAACAGTTTTCGGCGCGTCGACGTTAATCGATGCTCTTGATGGCGCTGTTGCTAGAAAGACGGGGCGGACCTCGTCCTGGGGGGCTTTTATGGATTCCTTTATAGATAGGATTTCGGATGCTTTATTCATACTGGCGTTCGCTGTCTTAAAAGTAGTTTCTTACCAGGTTGCATGCTTGGAGCTTGTGGGTGCCTACTTGATTAGTTACTCTAGGGCTAGAGGAGAGACCTTAGGTGTAAAGATGGAGTCCGTTGGAATTGCTGAAAGGGCTGAAAGAATATTAATAATGTTTTCCTCATTAATAATAGCGTTTTGGAGTAAAGACGTCGCTGCAGCTATATTTTATCTACTTATAGCCGTCACCTACATTACCGTGTTTCAAAGGGTTATCCATGTGAAAAAGGCTCTGGGGGCTGGTTTATGATAACTATAGATGGCAGCATGGGTGAAGGCGGAGGACAGATACTAAGATACGCAGTGGCTTTATCAGCCATAACTGGTGAGCCGGTCAAAATAGTTAATATACGGGCTAAGAGGTCAAATCCAGGGTTACGGCCTCAACATATGACCGCCGTTAAAACAGTAGGCTTGCTTGTAGATGCCGATATTGAGGGATTAAAAAAGGGATCTATGACTATAGTGTTTAGACCTAGGCGTAAAGTTAAAGGGGGATTCTTTAAGGCGAATATAGGGACGGCGGGAAGCATCTCGCTAGTACTTCAGGCGTTGCTTCCAGTAGCTGCTTTCGCCGATAAAGCCACTACGATAAGGCTTACAGGAGGCACTAGCGTGAGAAACGCGCCTCCGATACCGTATATGCAGGCTGTTCTAGTACCCTTGCTTAAACGTATGGGTCTCGATATAGGAATAAAAATTCTTAAGCGAGGTTTTTATCCTAGAGGTGGAGGAATCGTAGAAGTTAGCATAGCTCCAGTCGACACGTTGTCTCCCATCGTATTACCTGAGTGGAGTAGGCTTAAGAGATTCAAGGGATTATCGTACTCATCTAATCTTCCAAGCCATGTTGTTCTGAGACAGAAGAAAGCGGCTGAAAATATAATCGTCAGCCGAGGCTATGGAGAAATCCCGCGTGATATTAGAATTGACTGGCGGACGCCTGCCATAGATAAGGGAAGTGGCATAGTTATATGGGCGGTTACGGACACCGGTGTGGTGGGTGGGGATGCCCTAGGTGAGAAGGGTAAGCCAGCTGAGAGGGTGGGCAGTGAGGCGGCTGAAAAACTTTTAAGCGAGCTTGAGACCAGAGCAGCTGTTGATCAGCATGCACTTGACAACTTATTGATATATGCGGCGCTGGCTAGCGGGGAAAGCATGATAACGGCTTCCCATATGACTCTTCATGCAGAAACTGTAATAGAGCTGTGTAAAATAATTGTTGGAGCGCGGTTTCACGTAGAAAAACTAGGGAACAGGGTATGTGTTAGATGCCTCGGAAAAAGTTGACACCGCTAGTTGAAATAGTTGCTGTTAACTTGGACGGACTCTATGTTTCAATAGGCTTGTTTAGGAATAGTCTGGCATGTAATAGCGTACCTGTCCGATCGCTTCAAACGGCTATGAAAATAATTAGAAGAATAGTGCCTAAATACGTAATTTTAAAAAGGTCCTACAAGGTTCACAGTGCCTGGAAATACGCCGAAATAGTTGTCAAGATGTTTAACGGAGAGAGTGTCGATATAACCGGTTTAGAAATGGCTTGCCCATGGCTTAGTGACTTTACAGCTACCGTGCTAGAACTTGTAAGTAAAATACCATATGGCCGTGTAGCTTCGTATGGGACGTTGGCTCAACGGCTTTCGTCACATCCTCGAGCGATAGCCGCCGCGTTACGCTCTAATCCATATCCGGTGCTTCGGCCGTGTCACAGAGTGGTCTACTCGAATGGAAGAATTGGAGGATATCTCGGAGGTAAAGATCTATGTTTTATTAAAAAGACCCTGTTGGTGAGGGAGGGAATAGCTATCAGGGGTGACCGTATACCTTCTAAATATTTTATATCGGTTGAAAACTTAAGTTAATAACCTTATAATTTAATAAAAGCAGGGTCTCCGCGTCGGATACCATATTTCCGGGCGGCGTTGCCTTCTCGTATAGCTAGTTCCAGGAACTCCTCACTGTTTATCACAAGGACGGGTTCGCCAGATTTCACGTACCCGTAACTAGGTTGTAGTCTCGCCTTAACTGTGGTCGTAGGAAATATGACTTCAACGTGGTCGCCGTGGCGTAGACCTACTTTGTTAACATCTTGGGGCTCTATGTTAAAAACCACGTTGCCAAATCCGTCGATGTGAATCACGTTACATTCGATTGTCCGGCCTATTATTTTGCATGGTTTTAGCAAGGCTAGTTCTTCGTATTTTGAAAGTGGGGGGCCTACTGTGTCTAGCGGGGCACCTTTTGAAAGCCAGGCCGCCACAGGAGCAAAGATATCTCTTCCGTGGAACGTCGTGGATATTTTGCCCAGCGTTAATTTTTCATTCTTTATTTCGAAAACCTTCTCTAGACCATCTCTCCTGGCTGCAGGAATCAGAACACCATTGTCTGGGCCTACGAACAGATAGTTTCTAGACTTAACTACTAGTCCCCGCCTTTCGGTTCCAACGCCTGGGTCGACGACGACAACATGTATTGTTCCTTCCGGAAACCATTTATAGGCGCACAGCAGCGTATAGGCTGCGGCCTCCACATCGTATTTGGCAACATCATGGGATATGTCTATAATTCTAATGTTTGGGTTTATAGACATCATAACTCCTTTCATCACCGATGCGAAATGATCCCTAGTGCCAAAATCTGTGAGAAGAGTGACTATGCCGGTCATGATCTCACCCAACGCGCTAACTATATTTCAGCATAACACGAAATTATCTATTATGCCGGTTCATCACGTGGTTGTGAACAGTAAAAAGTTCTGGGTAGGTATAGAGGCGGGGGTTTTGCCCCCTAAAAGCCTACAAGATATTTTAGAAATCACCTCAAAAATAAGCAGCAAAACAGAGACGTCAATAACCATAGTCGATCCAAGCATAATAGTTTCGGATATACAGTGCCTTTTAGCGATCCGTAATGCTTTAACAGCATTTGAGAAAGGTAGGAACATCAGTAAAAAGCTAGAAATAGAAATCCTGATAAGACTTTCAGGCCAGCGTCAGATAAAAGACGCTATAAGCATAAGTGCTCCCAAGAATCCTGTTAGGCAACTTGCAATGCTCGTCGTTGCTAAGAATAGGCATAGTGTAGAGGCCGCAGTAAACGAAGTGACAGAGCAGCTAAATATTTCCGTAGATAGACGGCTTCTCCAGGTCGATTCAATTAAAGAAAGGCTTGTAATGGAAAAATACGGAATAGATTCCAGCGAACTTGAAGCTACGTATGCAATGAATCGAAAGGAAGCACTGGTAAAATGCGTTCTTTCACGAATGGCGGAATTGGAGGCTAAGATTAAAAAGTAGAAGGAATCATTAAGTCACAGTAAGGAAATAAGGGCTTTGTGTTCTTAAGACGCCTTAGATATTCTCCTTAGCTTAATTATTGAGACTTCATCTTCTGGTTTAATAACACTGACGCCTGTCAGATCGCCGATCACATCGATTCTTATGATCCAGTCGGGATTAGATAGATTTACCTTACGGGCTATCCGTGGCGCTATGCACTCTATTAGCTCCTTTTTGCCTAGCTCTGAAAGCCTTATATGTACGTCTACTTTAAACGTTTCATCCTCACCTATTTTAGAAGCTTGCTCAAGGGCAGCAGCCGCGATTTTTTCTAAATCCGTCGGGACAACCCTCGCTACAGGAACTATTTTTAATATGTAGCGTAAATCCCAAGGTTTTTCAATCACGTGTTCTCTTAGCTGTTTAACTACCTCAAAAGGGTTAAGCGAAGTTTTTGCAACTATTAAGCCTGGAAGACCTGTCCGAGAAGCCTCGATTCTACGGTCGCCAAATTCCCGCAAAAAATACCATAACTCAGAAATACAATCATTCTCCCTATTTCTAAAGGTAGAGACTATAAGATTAAAGTCTCTGAGAGTCAACCTGTTCTACCTTAGCTTTCTCTTAGATGCCGAGCTCCTCCTCTGTTAGCTCTATGCCTACCCTTTCCTCCACTCTCTCAATGGAGCCGTCTCTTATCCATACGATTCTATCGCTGACGTCTATCATTTTAAGGTCATGAGTCGCTGTTATCACGGTCACGTTTTGCTCCTGGTTCAGCTCTCTCAGTAGCTGGACGATTTTATAGCCCGTGTTGAGATCCAGGTTGCCGGTAGGCTCGTCGGCAAGTATTATGGCCGGGTCGTTCGCTAAAGCCCTGGCTATAGCCACCCTCTGCTGCTGGCCGCCGCTAAGCTCAGTAGGCCTGTGATTTAACCTGTCTCCAAGCCCTACTCTCTCCAGAAGCTTCTTGGCCTTCTCCTCTCTGTCCCCTCTCTTTATCCCTGCGAAAACCATTGGCAGCATCACGTTGTCTAAAGCAGTCAATATGGGTATCAGGTTGAATGTCTGGAATATGTACCCGATCTTGTGGCATCGCACCCAGGCCATTTGCGCCGGTGTTAAGCCGGAAATATCTCTCCCGTCTAGCAGGACCTGTCCTTTAGTCGGATTGTCTAAGCCGCCTATCATGTTGAATAGAGTTGTTTTGCCGGAGCCGGAAGGCCCAAGTATTGACACATACTCGCCGTACTTAACGCCTAGATTTATTCCCTTTAAGGCTTTTACCGTCTCCCCTCTCAGGAAATAGTACTTGTGTAGATCTCTGGTCTCCACCACGTATTCGGGTCTACTCATTTTTCAGGACCTCCCCATGTAAATTCAGGTATTAACTGGATAGATGGGCTATAAATATTTGAGCTTTTTCCTCGATGTTTCAATCATAACGGTTTAACTTTCTCCTTGTTCACTGTTACTGATCTGAAAACGTGTTTAAATATAAAATAATTCATATTAGTATCGCCCCTCAATTTAACTTGTAAATTATCCGACTTGCGTTAGATTAATAAGCATGACAAGGGCAAGTTTACTGTCCAAATCTTAAACTGATTCCTGGAGGTGGTAATCCTTCATGCTATTCGAGGAAGAGGAGGAATGGGAAGAACTTGAAGAGTGGGAAGAGGAAGAGTGGGAAGAGGAGGAATGGGAGGACCTCTGGGAAGAGGAGTGGTAGTTTATGGTGGAGTTCTGTCCTAAATGCGGTAGTTTGTTATTCCCGTCTAAGACTGATGAAGGCGTAATCCTGACCTGTCGCAGATGTGGCTATAAGAAAGCCTTAGGTAAACAGCTATCTTACAGGGAGGTCCAAATAGTCTCTGATGAGAAAAAGCCTAGGACAAGTGTGCTGGAAACCACAAGTGAGGTAAGCAGAGAACGTAGAGAAAAGGAAAAAGAGCTTCTCCAGGAATACTACGAGGTATTTCTTGAGGAAATGGCTCAGGAAGAAGCCTCTATTGAGGAAGATTAGCTTCTTCTTTTTCCTAGCATTCCTTAAAGTACAGAGGTAGCTGAGATATGCGTATAGCAATAGTTGATAGGTCCCTGTGTAAACCGAAAAAGTGTACACTTGAATGCATAAGGTTTTGCCCCTTGGTTCGCGCCGGCAAAGAAGCTATAAAGCAGGATGAGGAGTCTGGAAGACCCATAATAGCCGAGAATCTATGTGTTGGATGCGGTATATGTATTAAGAAGTGTCCTTTCAAGGCGATAAAAATAATAAATCTTCCAGAGGAACTTGAGGAGGACGCGGTTCATAGATATGGTCTTAACGGGTTTAAACTGTATAGATTACCAGTGCCTAAGCCCGGCAGAGTAGTTGGTATAATAGGTCGGAACGGCGTGGGGAAGTCAACGGCGCTTAAGATACTTGCAGGTAGGCTTAAGCCCAACTTGGGGGTTCTGCAACAGGAGCCGGACTGGGGGGATATAATAAGGTTTTTTAGAGGGTCGGAGCTGCAGCCGTACTTCCAAAAAATAGCAAATGGTAGACTTAAAGCTGTTCTAAAGCCACAAGAAGTGGATAAGATACCGGCTGTTGTAAAAGGCACAGTTAAAGCGGTTCTTTCTAAGGTGGATGAAACTGGCCGTTTAGAGAAGGTGAAGAAGGAGCTCTTACTAGATAAGATCTGGAATAGGAGGCTTGATGAGCTTAGCGGTGGCGAGCTGCAAAAAGTAGCTATAGCAGCGGCAGCACTTAGAGATGTCGACACCTATCTTTTCGATGAGCCCTCAAGCTACCTAGATGTGCGTGAAAGACTCAGAGTAGCTAAACTGATATCTTCTCTTGCCGAAGACGATAAATACGTTATAATAGTTGAGCATGATCTGGCGGTGCTGGACTATCTCTCAGATTTAATACATATCATATATGGTGAGCCTGGTGCATACGGCGTAGTTTCCCTGCCACGCGGGGCTCGTGTGGGAATAAACGTGTATTTGAACGGATACCTGAGGGAGGAAAACACTAGGATCAGGGAGAAACCCATAATTTTCCATCTTAGACCTGAGCCGACAGAGTGGAGGTCTGAAGACGTTATGGTATCGTGGTCAAACATCCTTAAGGAGCTTAACGGGTTTAAACTAGAGGTTGAACAAGGAGAAATCCACAGGGGGGAAGTAGTCGGCGTTTTAGGTCCTAACGGCATAGGTAAAACGACTTTTGTGAAGATATTGGCGGGTGAGTTAATGCCGGAACAGGGGTACGTTAACATGCGAGGCGGGCTTAAAGTAAGCTATAAGCCCCAGTTTCTCTACGAATTAAGGAGTCCGGTCACCGTAAGCAGTCTTCTGGAAGAGGTTGCTGAAGTGGATCTAACAGCTTCCTGGTTTAAATCTGAGATATTAAGGCCTCTCTCGCTTGAGACTTTGATGGATAGGAGGCTTGATGAGCTTAGCGGTGGCGAGCTGCAAAGGGTTGCTGTCGCTGCCTGTTTGTCTAGAGAGGCTGACATATATTTGCTTGACGAGCCCATGGCCTATTTAGACATTGAGCAGAGGTTCACGGTTGCCCAGCTGGTTAAAAGGCTTACTGAGGAGAGGGAGGTGGCGGCGCTTGTTGTTGAACATGATGTTGTTGCGCAAGATTTCATGTCGACCAGTGTAATGGTTTTTGAGGGACAGCCGGGTGTTTATGGTAAGGCCACAAGACCCATGGGTCTTAGAAGCGGTATGAATCTTTTCCTTAAAGGTGTCGGGGTATCGTTCAGACGGGACTTGGAGACTGGGCGGCCGCGAATAAATAAAGAGGGGTCGTTTCTAGATAGATATCAAAAAGAAGTTTTAAAAGAATATTATTATATACCAAAAAAGAGTGAGAAGGATTAAAGGTATAAGTACTTGTTAAAATACCAACGCATTGCTAACATCTATTAAGTAGTCGCAATAAACCGGAGTATATAAGCCAAGATATAGGGAAACTATTTAAGCAACTGTTTTAAAGTTTAGATGCGGTGAAACCAAATGAAAATCACAGTAAGCCTGATAAAGGCCGACATCGGCGGCTGGGTTGGCCACAGCACTGTACATCCTAAACAAATAGAGCTGGCCAACAAGAAGCTCGCTGAAGCCAAGGAAACAGGCCTTATAATAGACTACTACGTGTTTCATTGCGGCGATGACCTAGAGCTTTTAATGACGCATACTAAAGGCGAGTCTAATCCTGAAATACATAAGCTAGCTTGGGACACTTTCGTAGAAGTGACTGATAAAGTAAGCAAGCCGCTAAAGCTTTACGGGGCTGGACAAGACTTACTATCAGAAGCCTTCAGTGGCAATGTTAGGGGAATGGGGCCGGGCGTAGCTGAAATGGAGTTTGAGGAAAGGAAGAGCGAGCCAATACTGGTTTTCGCCGCCGATAAGACGGCTCCCTCCGCCTGGAATATGCCGCTTTACAAGATGTTCGCTGATCCATTCAATACCGCGGGTCTAGTCATAGATCCTAACATGCATGGCGGCTTCAAATTCGAAGTAATGGATACAATAGAGGGTAAAGTTGTGGTCATGAACACTCCCGAGGAGATCTATGACCTACTGGCGCTTATAGGTTCATATGAAAGATATGTGATAAGAAGAGTTTGGAGAAAGAAGGATGACTTGATAGCAGCAGCAGCAAGCGTAACTAGATTGAACCTAATAGCAGGTAAATATGTGGGTAAGGATGATCCGGTTCTCCTAGTTAGGGCGCAGCATGGACTGCCAGCTGTCGGCGAGATTTTAGAAGCCTTCGCGTTCCCCCATGTCGTTGAAGGCTGGATGAGAGGTAGCCACAACGGCCCGTTGATGCCTGTGCCTTTAAGATTCGCTAAATGTACCAGGTTTGACGGCCCACCAAGAGTAGTTGGGCTAGGGTTCCAGATCCATGACGGTATACTTGAAGGGCCGAATGATCTGTTTGATGATCCAGCGTATGACTATACAAGGTTCCTGGCACAGCTTGTAGCGGACTATGTACGCAGACATGGCCCCTTCGAGCCGCACCGATTGCCAATGGAAGAAATGGAGTATACCACGTTGCCAGGCGTGTTAGAAAAACTGAAAGACCGTTTTGCTCCAGCTGACTAAACACTTTAAAGACCTTTTTTATTCTTCCGGTATTACCGGAAGAATATTTTTCACCTGAACCATAGGGGTTATATAAGCTGATAGACCTAAATTCTAAGCTAAAAATAGAAAAGAGGTTTTTAAACAGAGATTAATACTTTCACTAAACTAAAAGCTCTAGACCTAGTTCTAAGCGAATATAGTCATAGAGTTCCTGGCTACCGCCTGAGAAGGGGTATACTGCCTCACATTCACTGGCCTTGATATATTTAGTTATCTCGTTGTAGTCTGAATGGTTTGAGAGGGGCAGCATGGTCATGGAGGGATTATCTAAAGCCCATCCTGTACAGATCACTTTAGGCATTTTCAGCCTTGATGCCTTCCCAAGAGATGTTATTAAGACCCATTCTCCTTCTTCGCTGAATTTATTTTCGTTACGATACCCATCGAATGGATCAGCGTACTTGTTATGTATCTTGTTTAACCGGTAAATCCTGCGGTCAGAGTATACTTGAGGCTTTAACGTCGACATTGTTAATAAAGCTGTTACTTCCTGCCCTGTTCCTAGAGCTCTAACCCCTATACATACGCAGCCTTGAGCCTCTAGCCCCACTTTAGTTGCTTCAAGTAGGCTTCTGTAGAGTCTCTCCCGTTTAGGAAAGACATATCTAGGGTGGCCATATGTCGAATCTATAACTAAATAATCGCCTTTAAGTATAGGAGCAGGCTTAAGAATTATTCTCGGTCTAATATTAAAGTCCCCAGTATATACTACTGTTAAATCATCTATAATCCTGAATTGCAAACTACCTACACAGTGTCCGGCTTCATATGCCTCAAATTGAACACCAGCTACCTCGTTAACACAGTCAATACTGGGATTTACAACGTTAGGCATTCGACGTCTACCAAACAGGATCTCCTCAGTAGCCGCGCTCATAACTATGGGGACATTTCTTAAACTTTTAAGCACCGAAGGACGCGCATGATCACTGTGCGCATGGCTTACCAAAACTACGTCAGGAGGTACGGACGGCAGCGAAATCGGGTCAAATAATATTTTGTGGTTTTTTAGGTAAACCATTATTCCTCCGTCTCTACGTATTCGCAAGGTGTTCATAGTGGTCAGCCATTGAGATTCTTCAGAAATTATTAGTTTGCTGATTCAAAAAAGTTCCTTTTAAATAAAAAGTCTGTAATAAAATAGATTCAACAAAAAATTATTTAGAAAGCTTAATTATTTTTAGTCCAGTAATCAATTTGAATAATTCCCAGTAATGGTGATAAGTTCTTAATTCAATATCGAGAAAAATTCATTAACTGGATTGTTAAACATCTATCAGAGGCCCCGGTCGTATAGCCAGGTCAAGTATCTCGGCCTTTCGAGCCGAAGACCCGGGTTCAAATCCCGGCCGGGGCATCACTGAAACATTATTGCTAAACTTTTTCAAACATAGAAAAGTATGAAGATTAACTGAATTACTTTACTATTTAACGGTATTACATTTTTGGTAGGCCTCTTTAAAGCGTAGAGGCATATAGAATTTCTGTTTTCAGGAACTAGTTTCCTCAAAATTAAATCAATGTTACTGTATGTTATGATTTTATATCACATATGTGTTCCAGTGGAAAACTTGTGGTCCCCAGTTACATGTTCCTGACTGTTTTCGCTCATGGGAAACGTTTATCCAGTTGTACTGTTGCCGATACTGTATGAAAGTTACGACTTCCTTAACTTCGCTAGTTCTATGGTATCATTTACATAATCCTGAGTTGTTGTCGGCAGTCCCGTGAAGGTGCGAAACAAATAATTAACGTCTCTACCATATTTATCTAGACGCGGGGGTGGCCGAGCCAGGTTAAAGGCGCCGGACTCAAGATCCCTTACGAGGATAGTAGCTGGGAGATCCGGTGGCGTAGGCCTGCGTGGGTTCGAATCCCACCCCCCGCACCAAGATCATTCTCTTAAACTATAGTTCAGTGGGTTATGCCTCCGTTTTAGAAATCTGTTCATTTAGGCTTGTTACTTCCTCATTCGTTCATAAAACTTTATATCGATCTTCATAGAAGTGTGAAGCAGGGTGGTATAAAATGCCGTTGAGGCCTGGTAGATGCTATAGGCATTTCGGGACGCCGCCATATACTAGACTAGAGTATATAAAAGGAGCTCCCCAGGTTCAGATACCCAAGTTTGATCTAGGTAATACAAAGGGGAATTTTAAAACCATAGTTAGACTTGTGGCTTTGGAGAGTGGGCAAGTCAGGATGAACGCTATTGAGGCTAGCAGGATAGTTGCTCATAAATATCTTGGAAGTAAAATAGGTGAAAACAACTACCACTTGAAGATAAAGATTTATCCTCATCATGTCTTACGCGAGAATAAGATGATGGCTATGGCTGGCGCGGACAGATTGCAGGACGGTATGAGGCAGGCATTCGGTACGCCGATAGGCAGAGCGGCTAGGGTTAGAATAGGACAGGTATTAATGGAGGTCAGGACAAATCCTGAGTTTGTGAACCATGCTAAGGAGGCGTTGCGCCGCGCTGGGTCTAAAATGCCGCTTGGTACAAGAATAATAATTGAAAATAGCGAAGCAGGATAAATTGACCTATACGATGCGGCCGGTGTTACGTAATGATACCTATGATTCATAGAAAACGTGTTAGTGTATGCACTAAGTTATGGGGCGATATACTGAAAGGAAGATTTGAGAATAGGGGAGATTTGGTTAAGGCTCTGGAGAGACTTTATGAAGCTGAGGATGTGGAGCCCCTGAGGGGAAAAACTAAGATAAATATATATGATAAAGAAATGGCTACGTTATACCTAGTTGGTAAATATGGTCTAGGTATAATGCCAGACGAATATAGTGAAGTATACGAGAAGTTCTTCTATCCAGAGATTAAATATGAAACAGTATACTATGCGATTCTGAACGGTAGGGCAGTAGACGAGGTATTTAGGGATGTGTTCGGTTATATAGACGAGAATCTGGTCTTCAGAGTGATAAGACTGATTTTCACAGGGGTAGTGCTAGGGTTTGATAAGGAAAACAAACTGCTAGAGGTTCTCCGTAAAATATCGGATGAGCTACCTAAATTAAAACCCAGAATAGACGGCTTTCTTAAGTTCTATATTGCTTTCAGAATTGCAGAAAAAATAGCAGCAGGCGAGATCAGGAGCCGGCTTGAGAAAGAGGCCTTAAAACATTCGCTCTGCGTCAAGTTTAATGCTGTTAAATCAGCACCACCAGATCAGTTAATAAGAGAGATAGCTGTTAACGTACTTAAGGTAGATGAATACATCGTTAACAGAGCTTTCAAGGTCGGATTAGAAATATCCCTGAGCGAAGACCGCCCTGCTCAATGATGCGAATAGAGGCTATCCTAAACCCTAAGGATTTAACAGCTCTTTTTAGCGTTCCTTTTCTAGCGGTTAACAGAACCATTACTCCCTCGTCTTTCAGAACCCGTTTTGCAGACGTTAGAAATCTCCGGTAAAGTACACTTATGTCGCCACTGGTTTTGATCCGTATCCCGTAGGGTAGATTTGACAGTATTACGTCAAAGAACTTTGTAGGGAAACATTCATGGAGTTCCGTGGCATCGCATAAGATGAATTTTATCTTGTCTTTAAGCCCGGCTTTCTCGGCATTTAATTTAGCACCTTCTAGATGTCTTGGATCTATATCGGCGCCATAGAGTTCAAGGCCGCGCCACTCTAAACCGCACTCAATCAGTATTGTACCGCTGCCGCACATAGGATCTAGTATACGTTGACCAGTTTTCACGCCAGCTATTCGAGCCATTGAATATGCTATTATTGGATTTAGTGAGGATGGGTGAACATAGATTTTATATCCTCTATCACGTAGGGACCGTATACCGGTTATATCCACACCTAACAGGAATCTGTCCTCTGTAAGCTCCGCATAAATAGTTATGTCAGGGTTATCCAGAGAAAAAGAAGGTTTTAACCCCCATTTTTCGTATGCGTATTCGGTGATTGCGTCTCCCACAGCTCTACTTATATCTATTGAGGTGAAGTTGTGTTCGCCGATGCGTTTTGACCTTACTGCTAAATAAAAGTGTTGTATAAGTCCTTTATCTATTTTATACATTGAAAATATCGATTTGCAAAAGGATTTGACTTCACCAATATCATTTACCTGTCCCATACCCAGTATCATTACTATTCTTTCGCAGCTCTTTAGCTGTCTAGCGATCTTCTTAAATGACGGCTCTAGCTCAAACGGTATGGTGACGATTACCTTGCCTGTTTTCGTGGCTGCATCAACTTTGTAATTTAGCTTTTCCCTCAGTTCCTGAACAACTATGTCTTCTAAACCTGGTACTGTGGTTAGAAGATACTTCATCTCGCGTAGAGATAAGACAGCATCTTGTTAAAATGTTCGTCGATTATCCGGTCTATTAGATTTATGTCAAAGCTACCGTAAGTGCTGGAGAAAGCGAGTGCTAAAGCGCCTGTGGCAAGTTTTCTGATTGCCATGTTTGCAAGATATTCCTTTCTAACAGCTATTATCCCCGGTAAGTATATTAGTACGCCTTCTTCAACCTTTATGAATCCCTTTTTAATTAGTTCTAGCTCGCCGGTTTCATCTATATATACTATTGACACAGGTTTAGGTATACTTATCCCCATGCTGGCTAGAACTAAGTCTAGATATTCTATTATTTTACCGATCTCTTTATCCGTAAGCGACATCAGGCTTTCACACTATTTTGGTTCATAAATGTGTATTATCGGCTTTAGCTAACTCTAGCCCGTATTTCATCAATTATCGGGGCGAGATACGGTGTTTTTAGCCGCTCGTCGTCGCCCTTTACAGCATAGATCCATAATGGGCTGTCCTTAGTCACCATGTATTTAACCCCGTGGCTGGTCCGTTTATACCTCTTTATCAAGCCTTCACTTCTAAGGTTCTCTAATACATCCCTTATTACTGTAAGGAGTATTGGTTGGGTCGGTAACCCGGCTATAACAGCTAATTTTTTACTTGTGAACGTTACACAACTTCCTTTAGCCTTGCTAATAAGGATCATTATAGCTGTTATAACGGCGAGCTTCACCTCATTATAATCTCTGTAGACCACGCTTCCTCTTCTGTTAAGACGTTGCATGAATTCTATTTTGTAGACATGGGTAATGGCTATTTGTCAAAAGGAAGTTTTTGCTATACTCCCATATTATTGGGAGAGTTCTTGGGAAACACTGTTTCCCTCGTAGCTGGACGTTTCAAGAAGTCTCAAGAAACCGTTAGTTTTCTTTTGCCTTTACATGTCCTATTGCATAGTCTTTGGCTTATGAGCAATGCTTATATATACCCCGGTTCCAATTCTCCGAAATTGAGTAGAGCCTATGTGAAGGGTAAGATATAGGATGTTTGAAGCTGGTCTTGAGGAGACGTATATACCGGATTCGACAGCCATAGTGGAAGGGTTAGTCCGGAGACTCGTTAAGGAGGGCAGTTTAAGAGGCCGGGTCCTAATACATTTTCTACTTGTTAACTGGTTTAAGCGGCTTGCCAAGGAAGGTCATAACCTAGGGTTTATAGGGTTACAGGAGGTTAGGCGTTTAAGGGAGATTTGCGCTGAGATGGGAGTGGAGTTTGAGTATGTTAGAGAGGTTCCACAGGGGTTCAGGTGGGTTAACGATGAGGATATTGATGATGTCTTGCGTGAGCTGGCTGCTGAATGGAGCGCCGTCCTAATAACGGCTAGTGAAGTTCAGTATAAGGCGTGCGAGGCTATAGGAATAAGAGTCATATACAGAGTTGAGGAGACGAAGCTGTCAAAACTGGCGGCAATGTTCGACGAGCAGACCATGTCTGTTCATTTAAAGGAGGGGGTGGTGCCTTTTGCCAAGAAAGGCTTCCCAGGCAACTGGAAATTTGTTCAGTTAAGAGATGAGCCAATGAGTAAAGAGGAGATAGAAGACATAGTTCGGGAGATCTTCGAGGAGGCTAAAAGCGGCGGCAATGGCTTCATAGAGTTAGACCGTCCAGGATCCATGATAATTCAGCTTAACGAGTATAGGATAGTTATCACTAGGCCGCCGTTCTCTGATGGAGTTGAAGTGACGGCCGTTAGGCCAGTAGCTAGATTAAAACTTGAAGATTATAAATTGCCTAAAAAACTCCTGCGGAGGCTGGAAATGCAGGCAGAAGGAATATTGATAGCTGGAGCTCCCGGGATGGGTAAGACTACTTTCGCCCAGGCCCTCGCCGAGTATTATCGTCGCCGTGGAAAAATAATAAAGACCATTGAGTCGCCTAGGGATATGCAGTTACCACCCGATATAACCCAGTACTCTAAGAACTACGCGACTTCAGAAGAGATCCACGATGTCTTACTGCTGTCAAGGCCAGACTATACGTTCTTCGATGAGATGCGTGATACTAAGGATTTCGAACTTTATGCTGATCTAAGGCTGGCGGGGGTCGGCATGGTCGGTGTTGTCCATGCGACATCCCCGATAGACGCTATACAGAGATTCATAGGGAGGGTTGAGCTTGGCATGATACCATCGATAATCGATACCGTTATCTACATAAAAAACGGTCAGATTAATAAAGTGTATGAGCTGGAAACCGTGGTTAAGATACCTCATGGCCTTAAAGAAGCCGATTTAGCGAGACCGGTTGTGGTTGTTAGGGACTATTTAACTGGTGAGGCTGAGTACGAGCTTTACGTATTCGGTGAAAGAACCTTTGTAGTCCCAATCAAGAAAAAGGAGAAGGCCAGGCGTGAGGAAAGCAGTGTTGCGAGAGCTATAAGGAACACCCTTAGAAAATACCTGCCAGACGAAGAGATAGATATAGAGGTTACTGAAGAGGGCCGCGCCATAATATATGTAAGCCCGGAATATATGGGAGTACTTCTCGGGAAGACGCGTAAACGGCTGTTGCGGGTAGGTAGGAAGATGGGGTTCGAGCTGGAAGTCAGGCCTAAAATTGGTTAGAGGTTATGGAGTGAAACGTTTATACGGGGTCTATGGTGGCAGACGTTAAAAGGTAAGTATTTTAATAGCGGCAACATAATATTCTGAGATAGGATTTAACAAGGAGTCTGGCATGGCGTTAAAAGAGACTATGGCTGAAACTAAAAGATGTGAAACCTGCATATATTATTTAAAGAGTATAAATTATTGTCTAAAGTTAATGGGCATAGTCAACGATCCCGGGGCTCCTCCATGTATGGCTCCGGAAAAGGAAGCTGAAGTAGGCATTGAAAAACTTAAAACGCCGATGAGCCTATTAGAGGAAGCGCCGTCATACAAACTGGATTTAGACTCAGTAGCACCTACAGGTATTAAAGGTTTAGACACTGTTTTAGGTGGAGGATTCCTAAGGGGTAAAACATATCTGGTTGCGGGTGAAACAGGCGCCGGGAAAACCATCTTTTCCATGCAGTTTCTAATAACAGGGGCGTTAAACGGTGAGCCGGGAGTATATCTCGCCATAGATGAGCCAGCTGAACATGTGCTCAAAGGCTTGAGAAGGTTTGGATGGGGGATCGTTGATGATTTGATTAAACGTAAAAAGCTTCTTTTCCTTGATATGCGTACGCATTTCAGTAAAATATATCTTAAGGATGAAAGGCGTAAAATAGAGCCGCGGTTTGTGATAGAGCAGATACTTAAAAACGTAGAGAGGGTTAATGCGAAACGGCTTGTGATAGATCCTATTGCCCCGCTTATTTATGGCTGGGACGTGGATGTGTTATATACTAGGGAGTTTCTCAGAGAAATGGTTTTTGCTTTAGAAAAGCGCGGGAGCATAACGACCATTATGACCAGTGAGGTTCCTACAGGGAGCAACAGGCTTAGTAGGTTTGGAGTGGAGGAATTCTTGGCGACGGGAATACTTGTTCTTGGGCTGGAGGAGATTAAGGGTAGCATTCACCGAGTGCTTTATGTGCGTAAGGCGAGGTGGGCGCCTGTAAAGCCTCAAAAATATATTTTTGAGATAGTTCCTGCTAAAGGCATAGTGATTATAGGACGCTACGAGGATTATCTATGAGTTAAAGGTGGCGTTTCAATGAGCCTTTCTAGTTTAAGAGAAGATTTGAGAGCTGTAATAGCTAAGCTAAGACGGGCACCTTATGTCGATTCTAAGCTCGTTAAGGAAATAGTGCGGGATCTTCAAAGAGCCCTTCTTCGGGCAGATGTACCTGTAGAATTAATTCTTAAGTTATCTAGATCGGTTGAGAAAAGGGTTTCGGAAGAAGAGTTACCTCCAGGTTTTAGCAGACGGGATTTAGCGATTAGAGTGGTTTATGAGGAGCTAGTCTCTCTTCTAGGAGGAGAGCGGCCTAAACCTCTTCAGATCCATGTTAAGCCTTATGTGTTAATGCTCGTGGGTATACAGGGATCTGGTAAGACGACTAGCGCCGCGAAACTAGCGGCCTATCTCCGTAAAAAGGGTTATGCTGTAGCCATGGTGTGTGCTGACAACTTTAGGCCTGGGGCATACGCTCAACTGAAACAGCTTGGAGATAAAATAGATGTGCCGGTGTACGGAGACCCTAAGGCAAAGGACGCTGTTAAAATAGCTGAGGAAGGGGTTAAACTGTTTGTTAAACAGGGTTATGACGTAATTATAGTGGATACGGCTGGACGGCATAAAGATGAAGAAGGCTTAATTGAAGAGATGAGAGAGATCGCTGAAAAGGTGAAGCCGCATGAGATAATGCTTGTTCTAGATGCTACGATGGGTAAAGCAGCTGGTAGACAAGCAGAAGCCTTTAACAAGGCTACCCCTATAGGATCAATATTTCTCACCAAACTTGATGGGTCAGCTAGAGGGGGAGGGGCGCTTGCTGCTGTGGTGAAAACAGGGGCCGCGATAAAATTCATAGGTACAGGTGAGAAGATAGATGATATAGAGGAGTTCAACCCCCAGGGCTTCATAGGCCGGCTTCTAGGAATGGGGGATCTTCAAGCTTTAATGCGTAGGTTTGAGGAGCAGGAACGAATTAGGCGGAAAACTGTTGAGGCCATATTAAGCGGTAAAATGACGCTACTGGATCTAAGGGAGCAGTTGGAGGCTACACTTAGAATGGGACCACTGCGGAAAATATTCGAGCTGATACCGGGCTTTGCCATGCTTCCTGAAGGGGTTGAGGAGGCTGGTGAGGATAAGCTGCGTAAATGGTTAGTTATTATGAATTCCATGACCCAGGAAGAGCTTGTAAATCCTGACCTTATAGATCGATCAAGAATAAAGCGTATAGCTCGAGGGGCTGGTGTTACGCCTAAGGATGTTAGAGACTTACTTGATTCGTATCGGATGATGAAAAAGTACATGCGTAGCCTGGCTAGAAAATTAAGCAAGGGGAGAATAAGGGGTTTAAGGGGATTATGGGGTCGTTAAAGAGATGGATTGTTGTGGTTTCACCGAAAACAATCGAAGAAGCTGTGAAGAAGGAAATGTCGCTACTCGCGGGATGTGTTGCATCCGCTCTGTTAGTCTCGCATGGTGTTAGAAAGGATGCTGCACTTACATTTCTCTTCAGCCAAAGCGTTGCTGTAACTTTTAAAGGGGATTCGATAAGGCAGATAAGGCCGGATTTACAGTCTATTTCCGGCATCTTTAAAAAAGTTATTAAAATAGGGCCTATTAAAAATAGAAAACGGATTCACCCAGGTGTTTTCCTGGAGGCTGTCGATGCCGAGACTCTATTTAGAAAGACGGCTGATTTAAAAATAATATGTTGCAATAATGGTATTAAGATAAATTTTTTAAAAAGAAAAAATTTAAATACTATTTATGCAGCAACCACTCTTAGTTGTAACGATACTAGTTTAAATCTAGATTTGTCGAAATATGGTTTTAAAAAGGTGAAATTGTCCAATAGAAGATTGGCAGCGTCTCAGTTAATAACGTTGCTGCATAACGAGCTTGACAGGTGGTGCCTATGGTAGTAGCTGAGCCTATTCTTGAAACGGCCTTTAGGCTTCTTAAGGAATACCCTCTCTGTGATTCATGTTTGGGTAGACAGTTCGCTATGTTAGGCACCGGTTTAACAAATAAAGAGCGTGGGCGATGTCTAAAAATGGCGTTGCTGATGAGCGTACAGGCCATAGAGGAATCTAATGCTGAACAAATAAAGGATTATCTAAGGATCTTAGCCAGATCGGATTTTGCCCCAGCGTCTTTGTTGATTGAAAAGCTGGGGGAGAAGCCTCCTAAGCCGGAGCCGTGCCATATATGTGGTGGCCTTATGTCAAGGCTTGATGAATACGCTAGAAACGCTGCAGAAAAAGTCTCTTCCTATGATTTTTCAACTATGCTTGTGGGGTGCCGTGTTCCCGACGGCATGGTAGCTAAGGAGGATGAGTTAAGGTATAGATATGATTTGAAATATGGTGAAAGTATAAAAAGAGAGATTAACAGGGAAGTGGGAAAGCTGTTAGAGAGCATGTTAAAAGCGGTTTTTTCACCTCGGAACCCCGAAATGACGATTTTAATAGATTTGATTAGAGACGAGGTAGAGGTTTTGCCAGCGCCGCTTTTCATCTATGGTAGATATAGGAAGCTTGCCAGAGGGATTCCTCAAAATCCATGGGTGGTTTGGAGGAGAGGAAAAGTTGAAAGAAAATATCCTACTTCTGTAGCTGAGCTCATAGCTAAACCTATACTTAAAGAAACAGGAGGAAGCGGTTTCAAGTTTCATGGTGCCGGTAGAGAGGATGTAGATGTTAGAATGCTTGGTAATGGCCGACCATTTATTTTAGAAATTCTATTTCCTAGAAAACGTAAAGTGGATTTGAACAGGCTTCAAGCACTGGTAAACGAGCATTCAAAAGGCATAATTGAAGTCAAATATCTTTTTTCCTTTAATTTTGGCTGCTTCTTTTAGAATAGAGCTCTCAATTTCTGACTTAAGACGCCCCAATGCTAATGCTCCGATTCCAAAAATACCGGGATAAATTTCTTCATTTTTATACTTAGGCTTTATCCCCTCAATTCCATAAGGAGGTACCAGATTAATGTCTACCACTATTTTTTTTCCAGGAATTTTCTTCATAGCATCCATTGGTAAGATTTCCACTCCCGCGGCAGCCAATGACCAAATAATAGTTGCATCTTTTGCTATTTCTATTCTTTCGTCTATTTTAGGCGCAAAAACTCCTGTGATTTTTCTTGCGCCCTCCCCTGCTTTTTTAGTTAGCTCTTCTGCTAATTTCTCAATGGCCGCTTTACTTCCCTTTTCCCATGTTTCAACTAGAAATACTTCAGCTCCTATCTTGCTTCCTAAAATTGCAGCTATCCTCCCTACTGGACCCGCTCCAAAAATAACAATCTTCTTTCCTTTCAAGCTTTCTATTTTATGTTCATTTTTAGCGATATTTATTGTCATAGCTACAACTGCAGAGGCAGTTGTGTGAGAACCACGCGGATCAATTATCACCGGACATTCAAAAGGGGGTACCAAGGATTTCAAGACTTTTTTCGCAATTTTCTCTCCCTCATTAACATCTGACCCACCAATAAAGAAGGTCGTAGGAGAATTAGGTTTACGGGAAAAAATAGCATCTTGTACTAATTTCGGAACCTTTTCTGCTTTCATATTTGGAATC